>NZ_JAELTL010000100.1:0-8651 GCF_016428815.1 Serratia sp. ASV30
CCCCCCCCCCCCCCCCCCCCCCCCCCCCCCCCCCCCCCCCCCCCCCCCCCCCCTTTTAGATGTGTATAAGAGACAGCCTCATTTATATACTCAGGCCAAATAGCTTCTCGTAAGCTACTCAACTCGCAATTCAACAGTGATTGTTGAAGCGCTGTGGTAGTGGCTCTTTCGTAAGAACAAAGCAAAAACAGCAGCTCTTAACGCTAAAATGCTACCTTCGTTTGTCTTCAATGGATAGTGGAATCTCTATCAAGGCCACTTTTGTAGATTGATTTGTACTGCCGGAATCCCGTACTTGCCAGCATATTGCAATAGCTAGCTCATGTCACCTCGCCCTGTTCATCCGTTCGGTCAAGTCGATACCGATGACACGAATGTCATCAACGTTGGGAAATTTGCTTGAAATCGTTGCCCAATGTGCCTGCAACATAGCTACCAATCCCGAGAAATCAACGACCTTCCCTATCCCAGGCAGTTCCCAGCTCGCCTTCTCACCCCGATAGACTATAACGAACAGGCCACGGTTTGAGCGATTATCGCGAAGATAGTCGCCACAAAGCTGGTTTTCTAACCGCTCATATAATTTTGGACCAGTCCAGTTTTCCGCCAGCTTCAGCTCGATAGGCACCGGGGAGTCAAACCCCATGCCATGCATCCGAAGATCCATACGTTTATCATCAGCTAATTCCTCTTCCTGAGGAATTGCATAGCGGCCCTGCGCCCTGTCACGTAGCCAATCGCCAATATACTTACGCATGTCAGTTTCTTGTGTCGCACCCTTAATGAGGATATTCGCTATGCTACTGTCTCCATGCTCAAGATTGTCCTTGAGATCAAGAAAACGCATCTCTGCCAGCTCGAACAGCTCGCGATGGTTGGCGGGTGTACGTTCGATTGCGGTTTGGAACTCAAGGGTCTGTTCGATCGTCCACGGAGTGAGATCGGCATCAAATTCCGCTTTCGTTTTGGCATGGTGTCGCATCCACGGCCGTGAAGAAGGCTCAGGGTGAAGCTGCTCTAATTCCATCAGTGCCATATAGGCTTCCTTGCCCGGTATCTCTTTTAGCAATGTAAAGAGCTGGTTTCTCGCGTCCTGTGCATCATCACGCAGGCTCGGTGAGAAAACTCCTTTGCCCGCGCGTTGGATATCCTCCTTTTCTCGGATATATTGATGCATGAGCGCGTAGAGATTCTTGAGATGCTCAGGAGTGCGAAATCCATCCCCATTCTTCATCGTGCATCGGCGACCTCCCAGCAGATGGGTAATAAATTGCATCGCGAAGCTTGTCTGCTTTGTGGGCTCCTTGGTCACCTTCAATCTTGCCGTGAGAGCAGGGAGCGCTTTATCGCCCTCAACTCCGGCCCACACTGCATACCAGCGTGCCGCATGAGCAAGCCGCCGATCAGCGCAGCGAACTTCCGCTAGCCTAGCAATATCCTTAGCACTTATCCCCGCAGCATGGACAATGTTGAGCATGTAGCCAAGATTCGTCAGATTCTTTGGCTCACGAGCTTTTAGTCGTTCGAAAATGCCCGCACCTATACCCGCCCAAGCCCACGATCCGCTCCAGCTCAGATCCGCCAAAACATAGTGGCTATCCACTTTGACTTTCTCATTGCGCAGATCGCTATCCACCTCACATAGCAATAGCTTCGCAATAAGTTCAGGAAATGCTACGAATAGCGAAGGCATCCAATCCGGAAACCCGTTCAACTCGTCCATGGCATAGCGAAACGCTATTTCGGCTTCGTCCTCTCTCAAGGTCGAAGTCCAGTTTTCTGTCTCGCGGGCCTCTATGCTGAGGCCCGTAAGCCCAAAGATCACACTTAATGGTGTGCTATTGCTCGTTTTCCCCTCGGAACGAAGCTTTGGACGATAGCGACGCCAATAGGCCACCACAGCGTCACGGAAAGCGTGTGCGACCTCCTCTCCAAACTCCGCTTTGAGAACCTGCCAACGCCCTTCTGTCCAATGGGAGGTCCTGGTGTCCAACTGGCGCATTTTTTCGTGCAAATAATATTGCCAGTTCGAAACATCGCTTGGTTTAGGCAGTTGAGGATCGCGTATCTTATCGATATTTTTGGAAAGGGCTTCCTTCCATTCCTGCTCATGTTTCTCCTCGGCAACTTGCCGTATCCTACTTTGCCGCTTCCATTTTGCCTCTTGTTGTTTCCATCTTTTATGCTCTGGATTGGGTGGCGGGTGTAAATGAGTGTGGAGCGCTGCGCGAAACGTGGGTATTTTCGCAACAGCCACTTTCAACGCCTTGAGCCATTTCCTCGGCCGCCCCGCCTGAACATACAGCTGAAATACCAGCGAGAGCGCGACAAGTCGATCATCGCGCAATGGGCGCGATTCTATATCAGCAAGAATGCGGTCGAAATCGTCAGGTCCGAACTGCCAGTACGAGCCGAACAAGTTCACTTGCCAGAAATTGGTTAGTCGTTCTTTTCTCTTTCTTTGCCGAACCCTTCGCGCCTGACCAACCTCGTACCAGAATAACGTATAGTTCAATTCTGGCCACACTGGCACCAGCTCGGAAGTGTTCGAACAGATCTCGCGCGAATCCCAATCACGAAAATGATGTGCAGATGGCAGCTTTTGTAGAACCGAGAGAGTTGGTGTCCGCAATGCGGCTGGATGGCGGGCTACGATGAGCTGTTCCACTGCCAGAGCGGCGTTATGGATCAGCCAACCATGCCGTTTGGAAATCTCACAATAGCGCCGTTCCACAATGGGACGTTTGGAAATAAGAGAGTTCATTCCCTCCAACAACAATGCTCGCAGGTCGAGACTGAGCGATTGAACAAAAATATCGAGTGCACGCGGTAACCCATCGACGCTATGACAGTCTTTCAATGCTAGCTTGCTAATACAAGCTAGCACCCACTCCACAGATTGCTCTGTTGGCGTCAAATCCACCAGTAACTCGGCGAACCACTCGCGACTTAGCGCCGACGCCTTATGTAGGAAATGCTCGCGAACCTCCAGCTTGTCAACTTCTTTACCCACCGCATGAACAGCGCGAAACGCTGCGATGCGCGCATATCGACCTGCTTTATTGTTCAACGCGACGTGTTTCGCTTCGAGTAAAGCGTCCGATAACTCGCCCTGCCATATCATGCGCAGGAGGAACCACTGGAGATCATGACTCGAGGCATACTTCGCGAATAGTGCCTTCACGTCCGCGACAATGTCCTTGTCAGCAAAACGCTGGACGGCGCGATAATCGCTTGTTGAGCTCCGTGCGATTCCGTTGTGCATAGTTTCGCAAACGTTGTGGAGAATTTTCTGGCGTGTTTCCAGAGGTAATGCCTTCGGCTCACCTCCCTCGAAAATAAGCTCTGGCGAGATAGTCAGAGCACGCTCACGAATCTTATTATCCATCAAAATAAGCCAAACTAAGACCGGCCGCATCGTCGGTACGATCACAACTTGGCCATATTGTTCCCGGAAAAGCAGTGACTCAATTTTACGCCGTGAAGTTTCGCGATCGAGTAATCCCTTGAACCACTCAGCAGTCAGATATTCCCGGACAGTACGATGATGAAATCGCACAGTCTGGTAAATCGCTTCATCAAAAATTGGTCGAGCAAGTAGTGCCGCACATTTCTTGCTGTCCCAGCCGGGCAAAACTGCCGCAATCGCAATACCCTTTGTGTTCTCTGAACCATCCGGGACTCGAATGGTTGATTCTTGGGCCATGGTCGCTGCAGCCGCGACACTCCTTATCCCCACCCGTGCATCAACGGTTGAAAGAGATGATGCTTCTTCGCGATTCTGGTCGCGTTCGGCCAATCGTCGCGCAATGCTTGATTGCATCAATTCAAGCCGATTACCGATACGTTTGTGCTTGTTCCAGTATTCTACCAGTTCGACCAGATCATCAGGGCGGGCTGCCATCGACCAACCATCCGCACGCTCAATGGCATCTACCAATGGTTTGGGATCTGCGATGCCTTTAGCTCTCGCAAGCTTCTCAACTTGTGTTACGCCGAGATCATCTAGAGCTACGATCCTGAAAGATCCATCCCGCTTACCTGTCGTGTCAGTTTGCTGGTTTTCCTCAGTAGCTGGAGCAGGTTCGATATATCGAAGCTGCTGTTGACAGAGCTTTAGGTCCGTCACTGGCCGCCATGCCGAGCCTCTACTAGTAAGTATAATATGCGTTCTTTGCAGTGCAGTAGACAGACGTGCACCAAACTTGCGAACAGCGCGTTCAAAATCCTGCGGTTCTCGCAGTCTCGCTTCATCGACGGAATCAAGGAATAGCCAGCCTTCTTCATCAGAAGCCAACCATTGCTCGAATTCAGTGAGATTACCCTCCTCGAAGGCGATGTCGAAATCGTCAGCGACATGTTCGAGCCGCAGGAAAAACGCTGATTTGCCTTCCTGACGGAGCGTTTGGGCCGAATGTCGTATCTCTTCGGTTTTTCCCGCACCTGCCTCTGACAAGATAACAGTCCGGTATCCAGCGAGTAGATCCGTCCAGTTTAGCCCTTTGCCAAAAGAAGAATTGCGAAAGTCAAATTCATCACTTTCCTCGTTCTTCAGAGAAAGTTCATGAAATGTTCGTCCCAGTTCGATATATTCTTCGGCCAATTTTTGCTCACCAATACCTTTGCGTTTTTATAACCATAGCATTTCAATCAATAAATCAAAACGAGAACAGTACGTCTGGGTTTTCAATAACCGTATTCGATAGTTGAGACATGTATGACTCCATAAAAGCAGGAATGCCCGCACTTTTGGCGGGCATGATGATGTATACGAGGGATTGGCATGTGGTGAATTACTCACCGCTGGTGGTTTGTGTCGTTTGATAGACCGCGATATAAACGTGCCCATAGCTTCCCAACGTATCCGCTTCACAGATAAAACCGGCGTGCTGGACAGTGACACACTGCTGGCGACGCTGATCGAGCTCACAGGAGCGCAACCGAGCCTCCAACTGCTTAATCAACACCGGGAAAGCAGTATCAAGCGTTTGGAGAGCGTCAGGACCGAATGTGCCAACCAAACCAGCACGATCAGCCAGAAAATGTAGGTGGTTTCCCTGTTGGACCAATCTTGCCCCCAGCCGTGGTGTGATAGTATGCTGTAGGCCCCAGATGGATGTTTCGTCGTTAGTGTTAGCCATGTTTGGTGCAGGTTCTTTCATCGCTGAATATCCTTAGCTGGCGTGTTAGTAGATGACGGTGGGATGAATGGTGATGTCAGACTAGGTGGCGGCTTACTGGGTTCCGTAATCCCAATGCACTTCGAGCACGAAGCAGGTCTGCACCATTGAGCATCGGGTCTTGTGCCAACAGGCTGAAGCCGGGGCGATCAACGCGCGCCAGGTCGAATTTCTCCACCAGTTCGTTGACTGTTTCGCGTACCGTTATCCCATGTTCAATCTGCTGAGCAATCACCTGTTCGTCGTGATACTGCGTATCGTTGAGTTCCAATCCATAACAGTGCTTCAGCAACCAGACGAGCAATTGCTGGTATTCGTTCAAAGCGGAGTTGTTTGAGACGGTATGAGGTGTTTTGTCTGTGGTCTTCATGAAGGTAGTTCCTTAACAAAGCGGTGAAACAGATAGCTGGCAGTGGTGGGTCAACCAGTGTGCCAACCTTGCGGAGAAACGGCGTTGTGCTTGAGAAAATGAAATACGCCAGGCATGGTCGCAGCATGTCTATCCATGATGGAATTTCCTCGAAAAATGATGGGGTAACACAGGGAATGACGTGTTGAACGTAGCGAGGGATTACCAGCCGAATGTGGTAAAACCAGGTAGTACCTCACCCAGGGCATCGATATGCAGGTAGGTCAGTTGGTGTTGTTTCATTAACGTAATAACCAGACGGCGGCAGGCTTTGGAGAGCCCCAGCCGTTTGAGCTGCAATCCCGGGTAGGTCCACGCATCTAAACGGAGCAGATAGCCCGTGCCCGAGAAATGAATCCACTCGCCGTCACTGAACTCATCCTGACAGTGAGAGATCCGATACAACACCTCATTGTCGTCTTCAGTGATATGGGCGGAACTGCATTGCAGGCCGAAACGCAAAAGAGGTGCAGTGGTTGTCATATACTCCCCTTGCCTACACCCCATTGCGGATGGCGGCGTTGATGATAGTTTTCGGTGTGGTCGGTCTTGATCATTGCCGTGACCAGTTCACGGCGGGAGTGATGTGAAAATAGCCAGCCCATAGAGGTGCTCCTTGAAAATGAGATCTTACAAACGCGAGGGAGGGGAAATAGTGAAAGGAAGCAGCGATTAGCCAGGTAACCAGCCACGTTCGGCAAATGACACGATATCCAGACCGCCAACAATCAAGTGATCCAGTACCCTCACATCCACCAATTCCAGAGCCGTCTTTATCCTGTCGGTGATCTGTCGATCAGCCTGACTGGGCTCGGCCAACTGAGACGGATGATTGTGCGCCAGTACGGCACTCGCCGCATTATGCTTCATGGCCGACTTCACCAACTCACGAGGGTGGACGGTGGTACTGTTGATCGTTCCCTTGAAGAGGGTTTCGTGAGCAATCAGGCGGTTTTGATTGTCGAGCCACAGCACGACGAATATTTCACGCTCCAGCCCGGTCATATGCAGGCGCAGCCAGTCTCGGGTCACGCGAGTGGAGGTAAACGCTACCCCCGGCTCCCGCAACTGTTTTGCCAGCAGGTTCAGGGCGCGTCGGATGGTACGTTGTTCGCCGGGTGACATTTCAGCCACCATTGGGGATAACGTTATCTTCATGGTGAGAGTACCTTGTTGCTCAGTCAATCAGGGTGAAAATGGCACGGCTTTCGGGATGATGCAGTGCATATTCCCGTAGCCGGTAGAAGTGTTCGGTCATAGCCTCGCTTTCATTCCGACAAGCGTGGTGACTGTAGGCCATCAGACAGGCCGTAATACCCGCAGCCTCTCGACTTACCGTTGCGCCGTTGCCATTAAGGGTGTTGAACAATATGTAGTCCTGGTCGGTTGACGGATTGAGATAAGCGCCACCGTTACTCAAGGTGCGAAAATCCCAGAAACCTCCCTGATAGTCGGTACACAAGCGATCCAACCAACTGAAGACTTGAGGTTCAATCAGCATCCAGCGTGGAATTGTGCCGAAATGTCGGAACCAGAAATCATGGCGTTGATGATCAGTGACCTCAGTGGCCGTTATGTGGTGAACGTCGGTATCTATCTGTGTTCTCATGAAAATGTGTCCTTTGAGAATAAGGTAATAAAAAAGGCCCCACCGGAAAACCGGGGAGCCTGTATGTTGGAGATATGTATATATTTAGAAGAGGCTGATGGAGATATTGGTTGTCCTCATCACCTGCTTATGCAACCAGCTATCCTAACGATAATGGGTTGTGTATTTCCCTGGAAATTGGCGTCACCAAAAGTGCCTGATCGATTCTGTTCAATAAACCAACAGACAGCCACGGCAATCTTACCGAGCTGTGAACGGCAAAGATAATGGGTTGTGCAGATCAATAACGAGAAACTGATCGTTGAAACCGATCGTTTAGAGACAGGGAGACTGGTGATACTGCGGGACAGGTTGTGATTAGACACCCGGTAGCAATCAGCCTGCTATGCCCGAGCATTAAATACGTGGCACTAGGTTACCACCTGCTTAAGCTGCTCTGCCATTACCCATAGCGCCCGGTTGAGTTTTATATCGCTATCGATGCCATTAATCGCACGAGTTCGCGCCTGTTTACCGTGAGTATTGCGACCATTCAGTCCCCCTTTGGTGAGATTCTCCTGCACCCTTTGGAATGTGGTCCAAAGATCATCCTTTTTGTCCTCCCAACGGCGAGGCATCAGAATTTGGCTTTCGGTGACCGGATGGTGTTCTTCGCCGTAACGGTAGGTCAATGCCGCATGCGCCAACGCGTGCTGGTGCTCCTGTGACAACGTTAATGCTTGCATGCCTTCACGGCTTTCGTCTATCTGGTCAAATATTCCCAGTACTTCGTAGGCCCCTTGAATCACCTGCCCCGCTATATCGCCTTTATGCGGCACACGAATTTCCCCAAAACTCTGTCCGCAAACCAATCCGTTCGAACAAACTTCACGATACCAGCCTGGCAACATTTGAAAGCTCGAAGAGCCATCGTGGCTATTTAACAAAATAATTTCTTGGGTTTCTTTCTCGGTTATTTGCCCCGAACGACGCAGCCTAAGCATGTGCTTGGTGTGCTCACGTTTGTCCAAATCCCGCACTCGAGTTTGGCAAGCGAAGAACGGCACAAACCCTTCTTCTCGCAGCTTATCCAGCAAAGTAATGGTAGGAATGTAGGTATACCTGTCGCTTCTAGAGGCATGTTTATCGTTGCCAAAAACGCTGGGCACGTAATGCGCCAATTCATCAACAGTTAATGGTCGGTCGCGGCGAACCGAGTTCACCCGACCAAAGTGGCTGGCTAATCTCATGGTTAATTCCTTGTTAAACAGCATAAAAGAAAAAGACCATACCCCTCATAGGAAACATCTGTCTCTTATACACATCTGACGCTGCCGACGATGCCAACTGTCATTAAGGAGGGGGGGGGGGGGGGGGGGGGGGGGGGGGGGGGGGGGGGGGGGGGGGGGGGGGGGGGGGGGGGGGGGGGGGGGGGGGGGGGGGGGGGGGGGGGGGGGGGGGGGGGGGGGGGGGG
>NZ_JAELTL010000101.1:0-8575 GCF_016428815.1 Serratia sp. ASV30
CCCCCCCCCCCCCCCCCCCCCCCCCCCCCCCCCCCCCCCCCCCCCCCCCCCCTTTTTAGATGTGTATAAGAGACAGGGCGTGTTCAACAATTTTTAAAGATTCGGTTTCCCCATTGTAATTTTTGTCAATGGCTTTACTAAGATTTTTAATGAGTGTTTTGTTCTTTATTTTCCACGCTTCTATTTTTGCATCATAATGCGCTTTTTTATCACGGTACTCGCGCCGCATTATTTCATCAAAATCATAGAATGGCTTCATGATGACATTTTTGACAGTAGATTTCCCTGCGCCTGATTCCGCAATAGAAAAAAAGTAGAGAGAACAAGGGGCCGGTGTATTCGTGTGTGGCTGGATCACTTCGATCAACGACTGACAGGCGAGCGAAGCTGTGGTGAGCACGGTATTTGCGATCAACTCAAAAGGGATTTGAGTGTCATTGTGTAAGGCATAAAGAGGCTTTGATAATATTTCCGGAAAGAGATGGACCGGATAGGGCGTTAGTGGCTGTTCATTCGGATAGTCTGAACGGTCAGGCCGTGGTGCTGTTTCCACCCAAGTTATATCATTTTTATTCACGTTGTTCCCCTTTGCTCATTTTTCCTTAAGCATAAAACAAAGGGCCGGTAAAATGCGATAGTGGCGCCCTTTAAGCGAGCCGAGGCACTATCTGACATCCTGTGCTCAGCTTTGGAGCTAACCTTCTTAAAAAACAAACGCCCCTTTTTCGGCGATAACCGGTGGCACATGACCGATACGCTCCAGAAGCAGACGGTTATTGAACCAGTCAACCCAGTCCAACTCCACATCTTGCCTGCTTTTCCAGCTTTGATGGTGGATCACTTCTGCTTTGTATAACCCGTTGATACTTTCTGCCAGAGCATTATCGTATGAGTCCCTAGCCCGCAGCGGTTGGTATGTCTGGTGCCTGCGTCGCAATCAAATAAGCCCACGCCAGAAATTCCGTCTCATCTGCGATGAGGCCATCGGTAAGCCATCCACTGAGGCAAAACAGCGTTATGGTGCGCCTCGTCTTGCTGACGAACTGCCGGAGTACAACATCAAAACCATTGCTGCTAGCATGCGCCGTCAGGGAATGCGGGCGAAAGCGACCCGCAAGTTTAGTCCGGTCAGGTACCGTGAACACAACTTGCCCGTGACAGAGAACCTGCTGAAACAGGATTTTTACGCCAGTGGACCAAACCAGAAGTGGGCAGGTGACATCACCTGCTGTGTGCCCTCCGCCCCGTACCAGCATACCGCTGCGTCTGATACGCTCATTGCCATTGTTGTTATCTTTTCTTGATGTGCTTTTTCAGCCATGCAGGCGTTTATAAAAACACGTATTCATTTGTAGCCTAACAAGCCATCTCCGATCCGATGCACGCATGTGGCAGTTCGGACGATGCTGTAGGGAGAGCAAGTGCTCCCTCCCAATGTCTGCACATCGCGACATTAAAGGTGAGTAGCGAGGTCTGCTGTGCCTCCAAAGCTTGGCATCCCTCACATTGCACAAAATATTCATTAGTAACAATTACCTTTCTGCTTCTTTCAGCCTAAAACATCCTGTAATCTGATAAAAAAATGTCAAGTATGGAGGATATATAGCAGGGAATGCCGTGGTCTTACAAGGTGACAATACCTTCCATGGTGACGTGGTGCTACAGGGATCGCCAGTCATGTAAGTTCAGGGGAAAAGTGCAACACTGGTGTGGCATCAGGTGATCTAGTGGCGTCTTTCTCAATTGTGACAAGAGCACAAGCTGTACAGATGGCGAGTTGCTTTTGGCCCATGAAGAGATGAGAACTACCTTTCGAACTGGTTTTATTAATTCACAACATGAATGTAATGCCTGACAGCCATATCACTTAGTGCTAATCACTCTCTAGCACGGCTAGGGTAGCAAGATAATGGACAGCCCCTTGATGGATTAGGGCACAGGGAGCAAGGATTGCAGTGACTACCTCAGATCGCTTTCAACAAAACACATCACTTTCTACCTGGTTGCTTATAGCGCCGAACGGCAGGGAATATGCGGTCAGCTATGCGGATATAGCGCTGTTGTCGCGTATCTTGCCAGCTCAAGACAGGGGCGTGTCCTTCAACATTCTGTTTATTGGCCATTTGCTACAGAAGCTGGCTCAGCGCCTGAGCGCCCAAACATCACTTCTTCAGGCTATTTCCGCCAAGTCTATTCGGCAGGTCATGTCCAGCTCATACGCATTTTTTAATCAAGGATAAGATGAATATGCTACACCGCTTACAGGACTGGGTAAGAAACACTGCGGGAACACAGCTGTACGCCATCCTGGCCAATACTAACGGTGCACAAGGCATCAAAGCCTATTACCGTGAGGACGGCAGCCGCACGCCTTTCGGACTTTATGCCAACACGCAATACGCCAACTGGTTTGAAGTGATGCCGGTGCTGGTAGCTCTTGATGACGGCAGCCCGTTCCTGCGCTGGGTGGCAGAGACGCCCCTGCGCAACTGGGGCTGGCTGGCACGTTCGCCGCTGCCGCAGACCACTATCTCTGACCATCTTACCGGTTTGACTAAGGTGATTATGCCTGGAGGCAAAGAGGTATTTTTCCGCTACTGGGATGGGCGTTATCTGCCGGGCCATCTGGATTTTTACGGTGACCACTGGCGCGATATTCTGCCGGTGTTCTCCGATTACTGGATCAATGGCCGGGCCTTCGCCTGCCCGGTTATCCCCGATGCGCCGGTTCAGACATTCCCCTGGTGGCAGGTCCCACAAGGGGTACTGGATGCGTTGCTGGATGAAGAGGTATTGCCTTTGGTGCTTAACATCCGCCAGACCCTGCAACAGGATTACCCCGATGTGGTTGCCCGCTGGCCCGACGCGATACTGGATAAAAAAATACGCCGCCTGCTGACTCCGCAGCGCCGTCGCGATCCCCAAATCCTGGCTGAGATCCTGCGTACCCTCGAAGAATCATAATTATCAAGGAGAACCGACTTAATGTATTACCCACAGGGAAGTTTTCCCACGCTTGAAAATCATACTCGCCTGTTGCGCGGGGAGTCGCCGCCGAAGCCGACTCCGGCTGATAAAGAGCTGGATTTTCAGCGCATCCTGGCTGAATTCAAAGATGTGATAAAGGACTACAAAACTGCCAATGGTCATTGGTTGTACGGCTCCATGCTGAACATGAAGCAGCAATTTATTATTGGTGATATGCAGCGTGAGTCTGCGCCTCTGGAAAACAAACCAGTCAATATCGCCATGAGCTGTAGCGTTGAGCCTACGAACATTACCATTACCCACGGCTTTCGTTCCACCAAGTATATTCCGATACCTCTGGCGAAATACACCTTGGTCAAACGCCCGGTGGTGATAACTCAGCAACGTTCCCAAGATTACCCGGCAGCCCTTTCTGGCCCTCCTTCCCGATATGGGGATACCAGTAAAGATAAAGTTGTCTCCCAGAACAATTTTGATGCGCAGGGCAAGGCCGTGGTCACCCTACCCGCCTGTGAAACCGGTTATCAGTATCATCTGCTGGTCAATACCAATATTACTGATAAAGACCGGGATGCACTTTATGCGGCCTATCAGGAAACGATTGACAAATATGCAGCCTGGCTGACCACCACATGGAATACGCAGCAGCGAGCGGCCTGGCAGGATTATCTGCAGAACGGGGGACTCAGTCTGGCGAAGACGGCCAATGCCTTTCTTGATGGAATGGTGTCACAGATAAAGCAACTGTATGACACGATCAAACAGGTCTGGTTATGGCTCAGCGATGTGGATAAATATGCCGCCAAATTGGCCGAGTTTATTAGCACTGAAGGAATTGAGAAACTGAAAGCCCTGCCCGATAAGAGTGCCGAGGCTTTGGGGGATGCCCTGACACTGCTGAGTGATGAAATCCTCGTTTTCATCCTGATCGACGCGCTCTACTGTTATTTCCAACTCCTCACCCCGCAACAAATTGTTAATTTTGTCGCCGATGCCTTTGGAAGCCTGTTGGTGATGATTGTGCTGTATCTGGTACTGCCCCCAGGCATGGGACAGATGGTACTGACGGGTGTGGACAACATCAGCATTATGGTTCCGGCATAACAAGAACAAGGAACGTTATAGAGATGGCAAAGATATTCAAGAACGCCAAGGCGGCAACAGAAGCCAAAGACATCATGGCTAATGTAAGAGAGTTATTCAGCCTGGCCAAAGTACCCAAAGGGTACGGTGTGTTAGCCAAACCCACGGTGGTCGCTAGGTTTGATCCGAAGTCGCTGCTTACCGTGCGGCAAAATCAGTTGGGCAGGCTTCAGCACCAGACTTCGCTGGAGCTCTCCTATCAGAAGTCGGCTCACAAAATTGGGATTATTAAAACTGAGCCCAATGCCAATGCCAGTGCGATCACCGGCAATGGCAAACCCACCCAGGCCGTCGGTAATACCCAAGTTGATGGCGAGCCGGTATCCATGTTCTCCGGCGAAGAATTGCTGACACTGACGGATTTTACCCTGCCTGGCGTCCTTCCCTTTGCCTGGCGGCGGCTCTACCGCACCAGCGCTGTGGAGCAACGTTGCGGGATGGGGCCTGGCTGGACTCATAGTGCCAGCCCTTACCTGCTCTTTGGACGTGATAGTCAGAGCCAGGAAGAAATTGTCTGGTTCTTCGACGATGAAAACAGCGCCACCCGCTTCCTGCTTCCCACCCAGGAGGTGCCGGTTGTCACCAACCGCGCAGGCGGCGGGGTGATGAGACTGAAACTGGATGAGTTCGGCAATGAATACTGCGTCCAGTTCACCGAGGGACAGGGGACTTACCATTTCCTGCGTGACGGCGACATGGCCTGGCTGCGCTGTATTCGCGATCGCCACGGCAACTCTGTAGACGCCAGTTACGACAGCGAAGGCCGTCTGGCTGCCATCGGACACGACGAAGCCCGGCTCTGTTTCAGCTATGACGACCCTGCTTACCCTAAAGGGATCAGCCAGGTGCTGTTACAGGCCCGCAATCCCGCCAGAACCAGTGCAGAGACACATTGGCAGCCCGGTACGCTGGTAGCCCACTACCGTTACAACGAACACCAACAGCTGATTAGTGTTGCAAATGCCGCTGGCGACATTGAGCATTATCACTACCGAGAAGACCACGTGATCCTCTGCCGCACACTGGCGGGCGGTGCAGAATTTCATTGGGAGTGGCAAGGTGAAGGCAAAGACGTTCGCTGTCTGCGCCAGTACGGCAACTTTGGCCAACTGGATACGCATTACCACTGGGACGAGGCCAATCATAGCGTCACGCTAACCCGTCAGGATGGTAGCCAGCAACGTTACCGGCACTCGGCACAGGCACTGCTGTTGCTGGAGAAAAACGCCGACGGTGCGGAAACACACTACGAATACAACGATGACGGTGCCTGTGTCCGGGTCACCGATGCGCTGGGGTATCACACCGACTCGGTTTACGGTGATGATGGCACATTGCGTTGTGTTATCACGCCAGATGGCCAAGTCACCACCTTTGACTGGCTGTATGACAGGCTGTTCAGCAAGACGCTGGGGGGCGGTGACGAGGCGCAGACCTGGCGTTATACCTACCATCTCAACGGCGCATTAAAGAGCGAAACCAGCCCGGCAGGAACTACCACCCACTACAGCTACACGCCGCGTGGGCAGGTCAGCCATATTCGCTTTCCCGATGGTAGCGAGCAGCATTTGCAGTGGGATACGTTGGGGCGTTTGCTCAGTGACAGTTCGCCACAGGGCCACCTCCAGATGCGCTATCAAGGGCTACAGACTCAGCCCTGCGAAGTGGAAGAGAACGACCAGATCACCCGCTACCAATGGGATGAACTGGACCGGCTGATAAAGATCACCCATCCGGATGGCAGCACCCGGCAATATCAGTACAATGCCTATGGTAAAGTGACGCAACTCACCGATGAGGCCGGGCGCGTCACAGAATATCACTATGCAGCCCCCCTGCATCTGCTGACCGAGAAACGTCTGCCGGACGGCGGTAGCCTGCGCTATCGCTACGATAACGTGCATCTGCAAGTCAGCGAAATTGAAAACCAACTGGGCGAAAAGTACCGCCTTGGCTACACCGGCAGCGGCCTGCTGAGTGAAGAGATTGGCTTCGACAATAGCAAAACCACCTATCACTATGACGCCTGCGGTCGTCTGAGCGAAAAGCACGAATACGGCAACGACCACCAAAGCCCGCCCTTCATCACGCAGTACCAACGCGACCCGTTGGGCCGCCTGACGCGTAAAATCCTGCCCGATGGCAAAGAGGAAGAATACCGTTACGACGAGGCGGGCCGCCTGAGTGAGGTATTGGACGGTGAAAAACCGCTAGCCTGGCAATATGACGCCGCCGGACGCCTGGAAGCAGAGCACCAGTCCTGGGCGACAATGCGTTACCGCTATGACGAAGATACGGGACGCCTGACCGGCATCAAACAGCCCAACGGCCAGTGGCAAGAGTTCCATTACCAGCATGGCAAGCTGCAAGCCTCCAGCCTGGAAGGCCAACCGCTGACGGCGTATGGTTACGACCATCACCAGCGTCTGCAACAACTGCGGCAGGGCAACCGACTGGTCAACAGCTTCCAGTATGATCCACTGGGTAGACTGAGCCAACATAGCCTGCGAGAACCGGGGGCAACACCGGAAGAAGATCGACTGCACTGGCAACAGCAGTATGCCTATCAGGCCGATGGTGAGCTGGCCAGCATCGAGGGCAATGATGCGCGGCAGTACCACTACAATGCCGCTGGGGCGCTAACTTCAGTCTGCTACCTGAACCCACAGTCTATTGTTCCCCCGGCACGGCAACCCGTCCACCGTTTGCCGCAGTTTCAGCCAACAATCGCAGCGAGGGAACAACACCACGCCAACCCGAACGAGAGTTTCTGTTGGGATCTGCGGGGTAACCCGGTCAGCGATGAGCAGCGACACAGCGCACCGGGCAACCGGCTGGCGTTTTATGCCGATCGTCATTTTGAGTATGACCGTTTTGGTAACCTGATTGCGGAACGGCGGGGTAAAGCACAGCGGCTGGTCACACACTATGAATACGACTGCCGTCATCGCCTGATCCGCCTGGAAACTCCGGACGGCAGCGTGAGTACCTATGCTTATGATGCCTTTAACCGCCGCCTGAGCAAGACCGTCAACGGCAAGCTGCTGGAATTTGTCTGGCGCGGCAATCAACTGGTGGCAGAAACCGATAGCAAAGGCTATTGGCAGAGCTATCTGTATGAACCGGGCAGCTATCGCCCGATGGCGCTGGTGGTGGGAGAACCTTCACGGGATCCAAAGGACAAGTCCCCGGCAATTTACTGGTATCAAAACGATCACTTGGGTACGCCACACGAGCTGACCGACTGGAACGGCAACTCGGTGTGGAAAGGTCGGTTTAGTGCCTTTGGACAGATGCGGGAAGAATGGCTGACAGAGGATGCGCCTGAAATTAACCAACCGCTGCGGTTCCAGGGGCAGTATGCAGACAAGGAAAGCGGGTTTTATTATAACCTGAACCGGTATTATGATCCGGGGATTGGGCGGTACCTAACAGCGGATCCGATCAAATTATCCGGTGGACTAAACCAGTACCAATATTGTGAAAACCCGATTAGCTGGATAGATCCGCTGGGGTTAATTGCTGGTTTGGGGAGTAATTCGCCAACTGGGCCTTATGATCCACATGTCGCCCGTCAGCAGTTGGAAAATATGTATGGAAAAGGGAATGTATCATCAACGACAGTACCTAGATTGAATGATCCGAATGTGAAACTGAGGGGGGGTGTGCATTCTAAAACGGGTGTCCCCTATGATACCAGAGGGTTTCCAATATTCGATAAAGTAGCCGCATATGACACGAAATTACCAGAAGCCTCTTTTAGAGACCAGTCTTACACTGGGCAAATGAAAATGGCCTCACGTGAACTATGGGAGTCCATTCAAAATGGGAAATTGCCAGCTTCACGATTTAATGCTGAACAATTGTCTGCAATAAAATCAGGGAAATCTAAAGTGCCTCTTTACACGTGGCATCATCATCAGGATGTAGGCCGTATGCAGTTAGTATTGACAGAAGTCCATAGTCAAGCTACACATATTGGCGGAGATAAAATGATTAAGGGGAAATAATTATGATTGCCGGATTAAATAAAGATAATTATGATGTTGTAGGGTTTGTTATTGCCTGTCTATATAGTGGTGCAATAACTGATGACGATTTGAAAAAATGGTCTGAAAATGTAATTAGAGATAATGATGTTTCTGAAACACCAGACTATATCTTCGAGTTAGTTGATTTTGATGGAGATAGACTTAATATTTTAAATATAATCGGTTTTCCATTTGAATGGAAAGCTAGTAAGTCTCAAAGAAATGCTTTGTACGGGATCTGTCTCTTATACACATCTCCGAGCCCACGAGACAGGAGGTATCATCTCGTATGCCGTCTTCGGCTTGAAAAGGGGGGGGGGGGGGGGGGGGGGGGGGGGGGGGGGGGGGGGGGGGGGGGGGGGGGGGGGGGGGGGGGGGGGGGGGGGGGGGGGGGGGGGGGGGGGGGGGGGGGG
>NZ_JAELTL010000102.1:0-8297 GCF_016428815.1 Serratia sp. ASV30
CCCCCCCCCCCCCCCCCCCCCCCCCCCCCCCCCCCCCCCCCCCCCCCCCCCCCTTTTAGATGTGTATAAGAGACAGGAGCAGGGTAATGAGTTTACCCGCGCTGATGCCAAAGTGTTCTTCTACCACTTCGGTGATGTCTTCACCTGGGTTTTTGCCGGACAAAACGAAACGGCACAGGCCACGGTGGGCAAAGAAAGTCATCGGGAAGGCGATGATGGCCATGATGATCAGCGGGATTAAACCGCCGATACCGGCGTTGATTGGCAAGAACAAGACGCCAGCGCCGATGGCGGTGCCGTAGAGGCCCAACATCCACATGGTATCTGATTTACGCCAGGCCGTGCTGGAACCTGAGGCTGCAGAGGCGATAGTGCCAGTCTTTGTAGTGTCCATAAATATCTCCGAGGTGAACACGATAATTTAAAATAAAAAGAAAAACTTAAGTTTAAAATCCGCTGGTGAAATAAGTGGCTGTCTCACCAGTGGTAAAATCAGTTGTTACAACTAGAGGATGAATTGCGCCTCTGAATTGTTTATCAGGCTAATGATGTTGCTAACCTGTCCAAATGGTTTCTGCTGTTAACGGTGTCAACGCCGATGTTTCTGTCGGAGGAGCAACTGCCCACCGATTTTGTTGGCGGCAAGATAACGATTTACAGCAGAAACAACCGTGATCTCGCTCCCAAATGCGTGATGTGTGCGGTTAAAGGCTTTTATTGTAAATTTTCATGCAAATGTTGCGCGTTTGTGCGAAACATCATGCTGCAACCGCTCTCACTAATCCCACAACCTTTATCCGGTTTGTGTAATGTTTAACCGGATAAAAACCTGTCTTGTGTGGCAGGGCGAGCAATATATTTTATGTGCTGGTTTGGATCTAGCTAAAAAGCCGGATTTAGCCGTTTTAGTGATGTAGATCACGTTTGGTTATTAAGGAAGAAAATCTTATCTTATTGTTTTTAAGATTATTTACTGATTTTCACCGTCAATGTGGCTGGAAGATGATGGCCGTAATAAGACGTTTTTAATCATCATATAAATAAGGCTAAATACTGCTAATTTGATTAAAAGTAGCCGATAATTTTTTGCCAAAAGGCGGCTTAACGGGCCTGGTGGAAGAAAGGAGACATGTTATCTGGGGGAGATTTGATGCAAATTACTGCAATAATGTTCTGCGCGGAATAATAACGCTGGCAAGTTGTTGCAATCCATTAACCTGTAATTATCGGCCATTAGGAATATTTTAAGTTTAATTGCTTAAAAAAAAGCCTGAGTTTAACGAGAAATTCGCAACCGTGTCCCTGAAGTCGCTCCGGGGACACGGCATAAAATCGGCCGTGAGGCCAAGATCAGAAACGCAAAGTAACCGCGTGTTGGTTGAAAAAGTCGATGAACTCGGGGTCAGGTTGGCGATCGGTGATGACTTTATCGAACAAGGCCAGTGGCCCGATGCAGGCTGGCTTGGTTTGGGCAAATTTGCTGTGGTCGGCGACCAGGATTTTTTGCTGCGCCTTGTCCAACGCTTTGTGTTTCATCGCCAGCTCGTCAAGGTTGAAGCAGGTTGCGCCGTGCTGCAAAGTGATGCCTGCCGCTGAGATAAAGGCCACGTTAGGGCAGATGTGGTCCAACTCGTTATGTTGGCCAATAGCGGTGAAAATGTAGTTGCTCGGTTTGAATTCACCGCCGCACAGGATCACCTTGCAATTGGGTTTGTCCTGCAGCGCCAGGAAGGTGTTGAGTGAGTGGCAGATGGCGGTAAAGGGGAGTTCATCGGCAATGGCGTCGATAATGGCCGGGGTGGTGGTGCCACAGTCAAAGAACACCGTGTCATTTTCGTTGACCAACGGAGCTGCCAGCATGCCAATACGGCGCTTTTCCGCCACCTGTTTGGCTTTCTGATCGGAGACAAAGTAATTGGTCACCCCGTTGATTCGCGGATCGGCTACGACATAACCCCCAAGCAAGACCACCGCAGCAGGCTCGGCACTGAGATCGCGTCGGATGGTCATTTCCGAGACGCCGAGCAGTGCGGCTGCTTCTTTTAAGTGGATCTTGTCAGAACGCTTTAGAGCCTGAACTAGCCGGTTGATACGTTCGTCGCGCCGGGTTTCCATCAGTTATTCCTACAGGTTTATACCCCAGGTTTCTCAAGTGTGGCCGAAAGGGATAAAGGAGCCAAAAGTCTTTTTCGTTCGCTCCAACACAATAATGCGGAGTAGTGCAGACCCAGTTCGCACTGAGGGCACAACCCCGCATTATACCCGTCGTCTTTCAAGCTGCAACGTTGTTACCTGCGCTTACTCACCTCAGTCACTTACCCAAAAGTAAGCGCCTGGAGATGAGTAAGCTTGTCGCCTGGCTGCAGCTCGAAATCCATAGGGTATTTTTGTTGTTATAACTAGATAGAGCTAGCGAAAATCAGTAGCTACCTGCGTCAGCCGCATCGCCAGAAACGATCGCAACGCCCGAGCTGGTGCCGATACGTGTTGCTCCGGCGGCAATCATTTTCCCTGCGGTAACGCGATCGCGCACTGCGCCAGAGGCTTTGACGCCCATCTCGCTGCCCACGGTAGCACGCATCAGTTTGACGTGGTCTTCACGAGCGCCGCCAGTGCTGAAACCGGTAGAGGTTTTAACGAAAGCGACATCCAGTTCACGACACATTTCACAAACCACAACGATTTGTTCATCGCTGAGCAGACAGGTTTCCAATATTACCTTCAACGGAATAGCCGCGCAAACTTCACGCACCGCGGCGATATCGGCCTTCACTTCGTCATTCAGGCCGCTTTTCAGCCAACCGACGTTGATCACCATGTCGATTTCCTGGGCACCGGCGGCAATGGCAGCTTTGGCTTCGAAAGCTTTGGAGACGGTCAAACCCGCCCCCAGAGGGAAGCCGATAACCGAGCATACTTTAACGTTGCTTTCCTGCAGCAGGTGAGCGGCCAACGGGACATAACCCGAGTTAACGCAAACGGCATAGAAATTATGCTGACGCGCTTCTTCGCACAGTTGGTTGATCTGGCTTTCCGTGGTGTCCATAGCCAGCAGGGTATGGTCGATATAGCGAGCGTAATCAATCTGTTCAGTAGTCATGGTCATTCCTCAGTGGGTGTAATAACGCTTTGGATGTTAGTAATGTTATAATCCTAACATCGTCACATCGCAATTGGTAGCTGTATTAACACTAATTTTTGAGTCATTAGCGGAATTGATGAGCATCACCTGCCACAGAATGGGCTGGTAAATGTTATTTAAATAACATAGATTACACCTTGACCAATCCGTTCACTGCGCAACGGCTGCCCCTGAGGAAAGAAGATGAAGACGATCATTAATCTGAGCCCTGGATTGTTCGGCACACAGCCGAATGAAGTGTATTGCGGCGCTGGTTTTACGGTGACCGCGTTTATGTTTCCTGGTGATATCGCCGCGTTGGCGCTGCAAAACCAGCGGGGTACCTTAACGTTATTGCCTTACCAGGATTTGATGATTTGGGATGCGGTGTTTGACGGCCAGTCTCTCAAATCAAAAGCTAGCCGGGCACAGCCACGGCGTCATGATACCCGTGGTTGCTTTGCCTCTCACCAAGGCTTGCCACCTGATCATGGTCCGGTGATTGATGTCTGGCTGGAGGTAGAGGAGAAAGCGATCACTGTACGAGTCAGCACGGCCGACGGCCCTTGCCGCATCCAACCGGCCGTTCAGCTAGCCGCCAGCAGCACACAGTTCAGTATTGAAATGGTGATCAACAACCTGGCCGAGCAGGCCCAGCCATTGAGTTATATGTGCCATATGAACTATGCCTGCGAAGAGGGGGCCGTTTTCCGCCAAAATCTGCCGGGTTGTGCGCTCAATATCCGTGATAATCCACAGCGGGTCATTTGCTCTGACGACCTCTCGCTGTATGTCGATCAGGCCGAGTTCTTTATGCTGGCACCGTGCGGCAGAAGGTTTGTAACCCGTTTTGCCACCGGCCAATTCAGCTATGCCGTCTTACAGCGGCCACGAGCCAACTCGCGGGCGACGGCTTTTGTCCAGCCAGCCAGTTGCAGCCCAGAGGTCGCAGCGATACCAATGGCAGTGATGTTAAAAGCGGGGGAGATGCGGGAGTTCCGCGTGACGACCGGTATGCTATAGCTGGCGGGGGGTAAGCCCCCCGCGGGCAGGTATTACTCCTTCACCCATCCTTTACGGATCGGGAAGGCGAACAGAAAATGATACAGGCGGGTCAGACGCTGGGCGATGGCATCACCAAACAGGTTCCATACCAATTGGGCAAACAGACAGCCTACGCAACCCACCAGGAAACCGCCCACCATATCCAGTGGCCAGTGCACGCCGAGGAATACCCGGGACCAGGCAATGGCGATTGCCACGACCATCAGCAAAAGTCCGGACCAGGCGCGATGCCAGCACAGGAAGGCCAGGGCGAAGGTGAAGATGGCGGTGCCATGATCGCTGGGGAAGGAACTATCTGGTGCATGTGCCAGAAAGGTATAGCCAATACCGGTGACAAACGGGCGTTCATGGGGCAACAGCGCACCGATGGTGGCTGCCGCGCTCATGGCAAATAACAGGGCAATGGTCGTTTTAGCTACCACTTCTCGCTGTGCTGCCAGTTGGCCATGTGCCCCCCAGAACCACAGGCCAACAATCAGCAGAGGGATAATGGCGATCAGATCCCAGGCGATGAAAGTGGCAAGATCGATTAACCATTCCGGGCTGGCCGGAGTGGCATTGATCCAGGCGAAAAGAAGATAGTTCAACTGTTCCATTAAGTATTACCTCGTTTTACGGCGGAAATAGCCGCTAATACACCAATAAACAGCCAGTTGGCTGAACCAAACCCACCACCCGGCCCACAGGTTATGGGAAAGAAAATGTGCGCCTCGCATGATCTGGCCAAGTCCCATAAGCATGCCGAGCGTAATACCGCACAGCCAGCACCAGTAAGCCAGGCGCGGGCGTTGCGGATAAAACAGAAAGAACAGTGCCATCACGGCAAAGCCACTGGAAGCGTGGCCACCGGGGAAGCAACGGCCAGGCCCCGGAAAGGCTGGCGTGCTGCCAAACAGGGGAAACGACATCGCTTTGCCACCGTACTCCAGCAGATCCCAAGGGCATGAGTGTGCGCTGGTGGCTTTTAGGATCCCCACCACCAACGGCCCAATGCCGATCAACAGCATGGTGACGATCAGCCGCGCGTTACGGCGATAAATTCCCCAAAACAGCGCCAGCACCGCTCCGGCGATCACCGATATCTTTAACAACCGATGGTTGATCAGATCCAGCCAGTAGTTGTTCTGCCAAGGAAAACGCTGGCTGGCGGCGTCATACCAATAATTACTGACCGCCCAATCCAGTTGTTCATTGCGTGACAGCCAGATAAACAACAACGCAGCCACCATCAGCCCAAAGGCTTGCCAACGGTAAAAGGATGTGGGCAAGGAGTAAAGGGCGCCAGTCTGAATTTGGCTAGTCGTTGAGGATTGATTTAATGACGAATGTTTGGCGTTTGATGGGTTCACACGGTGGCTCATTGGCGGTAATGGATCAGGCTACTGTAATCATCCCGTCTTAAGAAAACCTTAATGAATGGCAAGAGGCTTGGGGACGATATCCAGATTTGACCTATAATTTAACGGCGTAAAGTATGCTAGCGTAGTTGGGTATTAGGTTATGAATTGTAAGGATAAAAAATGAACAAGCTTTCTATGGTAGTGACCAGCCTGCTGATGGCTGCGTCTGTCAGCGCCGTTGCTGCAACCACCGCAAGTACTGACGATCTCAATATGCAGCCGTTGGAAAAAGTAGCACCGTTCCCGAAAGCAGAGCCGGGCATGAGCCGGCAGGTCATTTATTTACCCAAGCAGGAGAATGAAGAAAACTTTAAGGTTGAACTGCTGATTGGCCAAACGCTGGAAGTGGATTGCAATCGCCACATGATGGGCGGCAATCTGGAGAGTAAAACGCTGGCCGGTTGGGGTTACAACTATTTTGTACTGCCGAAGCTCTCGGCTCCGGCCTCTACCATGATGGCTTGCCCGGATAATACCAAGCGCAAGGAGTTCGTTGCCGCTCATCTGGGGGATGCCGCAATGCAACGTTATAACAGCCGCTTGCCGATCGTGGTTTACGTGCCGAAGGACGTCGAGGTGCGCTATCGTGTCTGGTCCGCCAGCGAAAATACTGGCCGTGCGGTAACTAAATAAACGCCTGTAGACTACGCCATTTAGGGGCGCCGCATGCTTAGCTGCGTGCGGCGCCCAATTGAATATTCAATGGAATGGTTCACAGCAGAGCCTAGCGGATAATGCCGCGCGCCGAGCGTGAGAAGAAAGAAGTAAACCATTGCAATAGCGGATAGGTTTCGCTCAAAAGCTGCACCTCCTGTTTCACCTTATCGATCGCCAACGCATGATGATATAGCCTGTTGTACAGGGCTTGGATCATTTGCTGTTGCTGAGCGTCCAGTGATTGAAAGGCTGCCGCTGATTCGTTAACACCGATGGGGGCCGCGTGATTGCCACTGGCGCTGACAAAAGGTGGAACATCCTGCACCACGCCGGACTGATGGGCGATATGCGCATGAGCACCCAACAGACAAAACTGATGTATCGCGCACATATTGCCGATCTGCACAAAATCATCCAGTTCAACATGCCCGGCCAGCCCCGAGTTATCACCAATAACCGTGGTATTGCCGACAATGCAATCATGGCCAATGTGGACATTGTTCAAGAACAGGTTGTCATTGCCGATAGTCGTTCGCCGATAGCCTTGAGCAGTACCGCGATGAATGGTCGCATTTTTGCCGATCCTGTTTCTGTCGCCGATCAACACGTCCGTAGCTTCACCAGCATATTTCAAATCCTGATTCACTTCGCCGATAGTGGAAAACTGCCCGATAACGTTATTGCAGCCAATACGGGTGAGGCCGTTAATACTGACATGAGAGGCTATCACCGTGTCATCACCAACCTCGACGCCAGCTGCGATGATGCAGAAGGGGCCAATGCTGACGCGCGCACCGATAATCGCCCCCGGTTCAATCAAGCTGTTGCTTGCGACCCGGGCAGAGGGAGAAATTGACATTGCGTTATCCTGATGATGGCGCGTGGCGTTTCCGGCACTCAGGGCCAATCATGGGTAAATGATTAAGCCGAAGTCTGGATTAATCTGGGAGTAAGCGTCGAATGGGAGGGGGAAAGGGTTGGGTGATGGAGGCCTGGTGATTTTTCTTATCGACAGGGCCGAGTATAAGGAGTTCATGGGCATTTCACACCATCATATATTTTCTTTATTTTCTGAACCTTTCTGTAATGGAAGATGGGGCCGGAGGGCTTGAATGCGGATCGGCACCGAGGCTGCAGACATTCCCTCTCCGAGGTGACAACATAGGGGGCAGTATCATGCTGCGCCCGTTTGAGTAAACAATGGGTTAGCCCACGCTTGCTATGGCGCTTAAGACACTTGGGAATCCAGTTTTACCTGGTTTTGCACCACTTCCTGCGCCTTGGTATAGCGTTAAATCAACATATGAACGAGTTTATCTGCCTGCAGATTTTGCAGTAGTGCCTGATGCCGAGATGGATTATTTCAGCAGTAGAATGATAAGAGGATAAGCAGCTACTCTCAGGCTAGACTAGAATTAATAGGTAGGTTATCAGGCTGGGTATTAGGTAATACGGAGGGCCGACAATATGACTTATCAACATATCGTTATTGCAACCGATCTGAGCGATGATGCCGAACTACTGGTGCGTAAAGGTTCTGAATTGGCTGGCGCACTGCAGGCCAAGCTGTCGTTGATTTATATCGATGAGCAAGCTAACCACTACAGCGAGTTTGGTAGTGGCGAATTCAATTATGCCGATAAGACCTTCTCTGAACGAGTGAAAAATATGCTTAACGCTATCCAGCAGCAAGCGGAGTATCCCATCAGTGAAGTGATCATTGGCCGTGGTGATCTAAGCGAAGCGCTGAACAATGCCATTCGTGAAAAAGGCATTGATTTGGTGATTTTTGGTCACCACCACGATATGTGGAGTCGTTTGGTATCCAGTACGCGCCGTACGATCAACCATATTGCGGTTGATATGCTGGTGGTGCCGATAGAAAAACATTGATGGGATGCTGGTTTTTACTCCGCCCGCTATTATGTCTGTCTCTTATACACATCTGACGCTGCCGACGATGCCAACTGGGTGTAGGTGTCGGTGGGGGGCGGAGGGTGAGAAAAGGGGGGGGGGGGGGGGGGGGGGGGGGGGGGGGGGGGGGGGGGGGGGGG
>NZ_JAELTL010000103.1:0-8254 GCF_016428815.1 Serratia sp. ASV30
CCCCCCCCCCCCCCCCCCCCCCCCCCCCCCCCCCCCCCCCCCCCCCCCCCCCCCCCCCCCCCCCCCCCCCCCCCCCCCCCCCCCCCCCCCCCCCCCCCCCCCCTTTTCAAGCAGAAGACGGCATCCGCGATGATACCTCCTGTCTCGTGGGCTCGGAGATGTGTATAAGAGACAGGGGGAAGCAAAAGGTAGCACGTATTTATTTATGTCTCCGAAACTCATAATAAAATGTGACATGCCAGGTAGAAAAGAAAGTCGTTCCTCAAGCGGAAGTGTTGCATTGCGGATATGAGTGAAAAACTTGTGTTTGGAAAAAGCGTCTTTTTGAATTTCAATCGCGAGTGACACTTTATTCATCATCTTAACACCTGTTTTATAAGTGACATTTTATGGCTCAAAAACAGCAACCATGTTTTGTGAACTATGAAGTTAATCGTGGGCTTTAAAGAGTATGTCAACGGCGATACTTTCTCTGTAGGGCCACAGTTACTATAGCCCAATATTTGATTAGTCAATTCTTAACAAGGTGGTGACTCGCTCCCCGATGCCATTGAACAATGTATTAAAATGTCAGTGAATTGAGTGCGGTGAAAGTCGCACACTCCGTTCTTAGGGGCGCAGTCTGGCAACCTACTGATCTCACGGCAATAAAAAACCCACGCGGCAAGCCTACGTGGGTTTTCATCAACCGAACAAATGGGTTAAAAAAATTAGTGCATCTTCAAGCGCGGACGGATCACGCGGTTGATACCACCCACCAGCATCATCAGGCCGGTTTTGGTATAGCCGTGCAGTGCTACCTGGTGCATACGGTACAGCGAAATATACACCACGCGGGCGATACGCCCTTCGACCATCATTGAACCGCGCATCAGGTTGCCCATCAGGCTACCTACGGTACTGAAGCGGGAAAGCGAGACCAGTGAACCGTGATCCTTATAAACGTAAGGCTTCATCGGCTGATCGTGCATCATCGCCAGGATGTTGCTATAGCAACGTGATGCCATCTGGTGAGCAGACTGTGCCCGAGGTGGCACAAAGCCTCCGCCTTCACGTGGGCAGGAAGCGCAGTCACCGATAGCAAAGATGTTGGCATCACGGGTGGTTTGCAGCGTTGGCTCAACTACCAGCTGATTGATGCGGTTGGTTTCCAGCCCAGCAATCTCTTTCATAAAGTCTGGTGCCTTGATGCCCGCCGCCCACACCATCAGATCGGCATTGATAAATTCGCCGCCTTTAGTGTTCAGGCCATGCTCATCGGCACTGGTCACCATGGTATTGGTTAATACGCGTACGCCAAGCTTGTTCAGTTCCTGGTGCGCCGCTGCGGAAATACGCGGCGGCAGCGCTGGCAGAATACGCTCACCGGCTTCAACCAGGGTAACCTTCAAGGCGCTGTTATCCAGCCCTTCAAAGCCGTAGCTGTGCAGCTGTTTGACCGCATTATGCAGTTCTGCCGACAGCTCAACGCCGGTAGCCCCACCGCCCACGATGGCAATATTCACGCTCTCCTTCTCTTCCGGATTGGCAGAGAACTTGAGGAACAGGTTCAACATCTCGTTATGGAAACGGTGCGCCTGATTCGGGTTATCCAGGAAGATGCAGTTATCTCTTACCCCTGGGGTGCCAAAGTCGTTCGAGGTGCTGCCGAGCGCCATCACCAGGATGTCGTAGCTCAACTCGCGGGCGGGAACCAACTGGCAGCCTTGCTCATCGCAGATCTGCGTTAACTGCAGCGTTTTCTTTTCACGGTCAATGTTGACCAGTGAACCCAGTTGGAAGTTGAAGAAGTGATTACGCGCATGCGCCAGGTAGTTCAACGCATCCACACCGTCATCCAGGGAGCCGGTAGCCACTTCATGCAGCAATGGCTTCCACAGATGGCTGTGGTTGCGATCCACCAGCGTGATCTCCGCTTTGTGCTTACGACCCAGTTTATGGCCCAGGCTGGTTGCCAGCTCCAGACCACCGGCACCACCGCCGACAATAACGATTTTTTTCTTTGGCGTTGTCAAAATGACCCCCTGAATGTGAACCAATTGTTGCCTAAGGGTAAATAAATAATATCCTTAGAATACATAGGGTTCGCTTAAGTTAAACCTGCAATCTGGGGCCAGAATAGCACGAGAGGTTATTTGGTCATACCAAAATTGATGTACGTCAAAGTTTTTTGGTTAAAGGCTGGACGAAGGGATTTTTTGAGGATTGTGATTCAAATAGTTAGCGTGAGATCACAGTTTTACATTTTGCTGTCCACTGGCGAAAACGGGCACGATAAAAACAAAAAAGCCGCAATTGCTGCCCTTGGGGAACAGCGTTCACGGCTCAATAATGCGTTATAAAACTGTTACGCCAATGTCTTGAACGCTTTGATGCGTTGCAAGTGCGGCGAGATGTTTTTAAACTTGTGACTCTGCTGTTCATCCCAGACGATTTCATAATACTTGTGCAGCAACTCGGCACTACGCTGGCTGTCCAACACTTCGTCCTGGCGAGAAAGCACCACCAGGCAGCGATCGCGGTTCTTCTCACGGAAATCTTCCACGCATTTGGTGGCGATATCACGATACTCTTCCGGCCGGTCGATCTTGCCGTGCATATGTTCTTCCGGGTACAGGTTCGGGTTGAAGATCACCTGACGGATGCCGCACAAAAAACCGATACGTTCAGCCCAAAAGCCCCCAAGACCCACACCGCAGATCAATGGATGGGCATCCCCTTCCTGCTGAACCGCCTTGTCCACCTCTTTCAATAAATGCTGCATATCATGGCGCGGATGCAAAGTGCTGTAGCTGATAAAGCGCACGTCCGGATCGATGAACTGTAACTGCATAATCTTTTCATGATTGCCGGGACTGGTGGAATCGAAGCCATGCAAATAGATAATCATGTGGTTCCTCGCAACAAGCTGGGGGCCGCTGGCAGCCCCCATTATTAACGCCGCCTTCTTGCGGCGCCCTGGCCGTTCACCCCGCTGAGCGTTGCTTATGCTCTTCCCAGCGTTCATGCAATTGACTCAGCGCATGATGCGCCTTTTGCCAACGGTCGGAATCGCGCAGTTCCTGACGGGTGAACTGACCGCGATGATATAACCGCTGCAATTTCTCTACTTTGACCGGGGACAGGTTATCTAACACGCTGACCGCCCCTGCCCGATTATTACAAACCAGGATCATATCGCAACCGGCATCCAGCGCCGCCTGGCCACGTTCGGCATAGCTGCCCATGATCGCCGCCCCTTCCATCGACAGATCGTCAGAGAAGATCACGCCCTCAAAGCCTAGCTCCTGACGCAAAATTTGCTGCAGCCAGTAAGGCGAGCCGCTGGCCGGGCGCGGGTCTGCTTCAGTATAGATAACGTGGGCTGGCATGATGGCATCCAGCAATCCGCGTTGGATCAGCTCACGGAAGATAGTCATATCATGTTCGCGGATTTGAGCCAATGGCCGTGGATCGCGCGGAGTTTCTTTATGCGAGTCCGCCGTAACCGCGCCATGCCCAGGGAAATGCTTGCCGGTGGTTTTCATCCCGGCGCTGTGCATTCCCTGGATAAAGCGTTCGGCCATCACTAACGCCTGCTGCGGATCGCTATGGAAAGAACGCTCGCCAATCGCCGCGCTGGCGTGGCCGATGTCCAATACCGGGGCAAAGCTGATATCGATATCCTGGGCAATCATTTCCGAGGCCATCAGCCACCCGGCTTCCTGAGCCAGACGCCCGCCTTCCTGAGCATCGTTGAGCGCCGCAAAGGACTGCGCCGCCGGTAAGCGGGTAAAACCTTCGCGAAAGCGCTGTACGCGCCCGCCTTCCTGATCCACCGCCACCACCAGCCGCGAATGCGAGGCCGCGCGGATTTGGCGAACCAGCTCACGCAACTGCTGCGGATCGGCAAAGTTGCGGGTAAACAGGATCAAGCCCCCTACCAGCGGGTGTTTTAAAATCTCGCGTTCTTCTGCGTCCAGCTCATAGCCGACGACATCTAGCATTACTGGGCCCACGGCCACCTCACATCAGTATTCATGATTAATTTGACGATGATAAACAAAAACGCCGGTATAACGCTGCGCCCCAACGCAAAAATTCCGCATCCCGACACTGCTGCCAGCGCACTTCGCACCACATCAGCATCAGGTAATCCACCCATGGCAACCAACGCTGAACCTGTGAGGCCAGCTGCGGCAAATCGGCATAGCCGTGGGGTTGGTATTGCTCTAAAAAGCGTTGTTGCACAGCCGGGGAAAATTGATTGAAGCGAAACATCGCCGCCAGCTCAAGGGCGATATCGCCATCGGCGGCATACTCCCAGTCGATCAGCCTGAGCTGCCCGGCCTGTCGCAGCAGATTACCGGCATGAATATCCATGTGCAGCGTTGCCAGCTGCAACGGTCGCGGCATGGTGCCAGTGATGAAATAGCGCTGCCAACGCAGCCAGGCAGGCGTGATCCGCCGGCGATCAATTTGCTGCCAATAGCGGGTAAATTGCTGTTGCAGATCCAGCCGGTAACCACTCAACCCACGGTTATGCAACCGTGCTGTCAGCTCTGCCAGTTCCCCGTTGGCCGTTAAGGAAGCAAACGCCGTTTCGTCAACGCTCTCACCGCCAAGCCATTCGACGATCAACCACTCAGGACTCTGTAACCATACCTTTGGCCCCATGCCTAATCCAGCGCGCTTGAGCACTTGCCCCTCACGCCGACGGTTAACGCCGAGCATGCGTTTTTCAGGCGTCTGCGGACGGGCCAGCAGTTGCACATCACCACCGTCGACCCGCCAGCTCTCGCCGCTCAACCCTTGTACCTGGCTAAAATGACAACCGGCGGTATTTACCGCCGGCAGCCTGTTACTCAAGAGTCGCCGCAGCTGGGATTCAGTATTTGACGTCGCCATTGCCTGACCAGACGATCTCACCGGTTTGTACCAGCATCAGTTGCATTTCCATCGCCGGTGACTTCACATCGCCACTGACGTCGCTATACAACACGTATTGCGCATTGACGATGCGCGCCAGGCCAATCGCCTTGCTGCGCGATCCGAGGCTGTCTTCCGCCGACAGGCCCAGCGTCTGTTTGGCGCTCGCCAACTGCGCTTCCGGCACGACGGCAAAGGTGTTGTTGGATGCCAAAGCCTGATGCAGCGCCGAGGTGGCGTTGCCGATGCTCAATGAGCCATTGGTATTGTTTTTCACGCTGTCCAACAGCAATACGCTGCCAGGCGTGACGCCATCAGCCCTCAGCATCTGATTGACCAACGGCTGTACGCTACCCAGCCAATCAAGCTGCTGGATCTTCGGCGGCTGTGGCACCGGTTCGGTGGTTGGTGGCAACGGTTCAGGCTGAGGCTCTGGTTGCGGCTGTGGCTCGACAGTCACCGGTGCCGTAGGCTCTGGTGGGCGTGATGGACAACCGGTTAACACCAACGCGGCCAGCGCCACCCATAGGAACTTTTTCATTACCTTCTCCAACGTAACCCAAAACTTATAAGTATAAATACAGACGTACACGCTTGGCATCAAGGTTGCCATTCAACGAATAAATCTCGGTGTCTGAATTGGCGGCAACGGTGACCGTGCGCGGCTTTTCAAAAGGCAGGATATCCAGCCCCTGTTTGTCATACCAGTAGAAACGATAGTGGAGGGTCACCGGCGTCGTCTGGGTGTTGCTGAGCACCGAACTGGCCCGCAGGCGGCCAGATGCATCGGCAATAGACGGGTTATCCGCCAGAATACCCGCCGTCAGTACCGGTGAATCCATCACTACCGTTTGCCGTTCATTGACCGAGATGCCCTTCGGGCTGCTACACCCCATCAGCATCGCGGCGGGGAGCACCAGCGCCATCAAGTAACGCGTCGTGTGGATATAGCGCATGGTCTTCCTCGGTTAACGTGACAATAACGGGCCCAGAGCGCGGCCACCGACTAAATGCATATGAATATGATAGACCTCCTGCCCGCCATGACGATTGCAATTAATGAGCAAGCGGTAACCGTCTTCGGCAATCCCTTCCTGCTCGGCAATTTTGGCCGCCACGGTGATCATACGGCCTAATGCGGCCTCGTGCTCCACGGTCACGTCGTTCACCGTTGGGATCAGTACGTTCGGCACGATCAGGATGTGGGTCGGTGCCTGTGGGGAAATATCACGAAATGCGGTGACCAGTTCGTCCTGGTAGACCACATCGGCAGGGATTTCACGGCGAATAATTTTACTGAAAATCGTTTCTTCGGCCATCTGGAACTCCTTGTTCAGCGAAAATATTGGTTTACGCAGTATGCGTGACAAATTCTACTGCTATCAACCCGATTGCGCACTTTCCGTATCGAGTGATGGAGAATCACTCAACCTTACGAGTTTACTGGCGATGATTAACTACCGATCAGCTGCGGCGCATGGCCACGCATCCAGTCAGCCAACGAGTCTAACGTGGGGCGCAATGTTTTACCCAGAGGCGTTATCTGGTACTCCACCCGTGGTGGCACCTGTGGAAACACCTGCCGAGTGACAAGACCGCATTGTTCAAACTGGCGGAGCTGACGTGTCAGCTCTTTTTGCGCGATGGGTGCCACTGCGCGCTGTAATTCGCTAAAGCGTATCGGGCCGTCGATCACCATCAGGCGATACAGGATCGGGATCGCCCATTTGCCTGAAATCAAATTGACGAAGCTCACCATCGGGCACGGTTCTCCCGCAGGCGGTAACGGGAAATTTTTTTCGACCTGCCCTTTCACTATTGACGCCATTGCATCCCACCTTGTCTTTTAGTATCCAAGCGGTACCTACTATGCAAAAGGTACTAACAAACCAATAATGGCGTAACTGGCCAACGAGAGGAAGGGTTATGTCACGATTAACAGGTAAATACGCGTTGATTACCGGGGGAACCAGCGGCATCGGACTGGAGACGGCCCGGCAGTTTATTGCCGAAGGAGCCACTGTGGCGATCACCGGGCGCAGCGCTAGCGGGTTAACAGCGGCTGGCGAAACGCTAGGGGATGTCGTGCTATTGCACAATGACGCCGGGGTTATCGGCCAACAGAGGATTTTGGCAGCGCAGTTGGCTAAAAGCTGGCCCCGGCTGGATATCCTGTATATCAACGCCGGTGATGTCACCCACCTGCCGTTACAGGAATGGGATCAACAGCGCTATGACCAACTGATGAACACCAATCTCAAAGGCCCACTGTTTTTGATCCAGGCCCTGTTACCGTTGCTGGGCAATCCCGCCTCGGTGATCCTGTGTGGTTCTGTCAGCGCGCATATTGGCCTGGCGCAAAGCAGCGTCTATGCCGCCAGTAAAGCCGGGATTTTATCTTTGGCGCGTTCACTTTCTGCCGAGCTGCACCCGCGCGGTATTCGCGTCAACGGCCTTAGCCCTGGCCCAACGGCAACTCCGGCGCTGGGCAAGCTGGGTTTACCGGCACAGGCTGAACAGACATTGCGCGAAGAGATCCACGCGCTGGTGCCGATTGGCCGCATGGGGACCGCGCTGGAATTGGCAAAAGCCGCCGTATTCCTCGCATCTGACGAATCCAGCTACATGGTGGGCAGTGAACTGCTGATCGACGGTGGCGTGGGGAATTTAGCACGGAGTTGAAAGGCTGTTATAGGGGCGCTGCATGCTGCGCCCAATGAGATCATGCCACTGTTTGCTCCACGAGTTTAGCGCTTCAGCAAAACTTCCAGCCTGGCTTTCACCTCACGCCATTCATCATCGCTATGGACTGCGGTCAGCATCGCAAACAACGAGCAAAAAGTCCAAAATACGCAGGAATTTATACTGGGCTGGTTCAGCTTAATTGTTCTATGTAACAAAGCGCTGATTTATTACCAGGCGGGATTACTGTTAACATTTGCGTGGGTGCTCTGGATCTTTTTGTCCTGAGCATTAGCAAGGGATAGAAAGAGAAAAGCCCCGAATTGATATAAATCAACCCGAGGCCACTCTTATGCATGAACACCATAAAGGTAGCCTCTTACCCACCGAAAGGCAAGGACAAGGAGGCTATCATGCCGCAAAAGTTAGTCGTAATAGCCCTGGTTATTCTCTGTATCACCGTACTGGTGTTTACCTGGATGACCAGGAAAAGACTCTGTGAGATCCGCATTCGTAGCGGAGAAACGGAGGTTGCGGCCATGATGGCTTACGAATCCGCAAGGTAAGGCCTGTCTCTTATACACATCTGACGCTGCCGACGATGCCAACTAAAAAAGGGGGGGGGGGGGGGGGGGGGGGGGGGGGGGGGGGGGGGGGGGGGGGG
>NZ_JAELTL010000104.1:0-7917 GCF_016428815.1 Serratia sp. ASV30
CCCCCCCCCCCCCCCCCCCCCCCCCCCCCCCCCCCCCCCCCCCCCCCCCCCCATTTTAGATGTGTATAAGAGACAGAATGAAAGGCATCAATGAGAAGAGAAGAATCATTGAATTGGTATGGGGGGGAGAAGATGTTAACGCCAAAGAAATGCACTACCACCAACTTATTCACAAGACCAGAACTCGGTTAACCAAAAAAGGTTTCCCTAATGATTTTATTATGACAATACCACGTTATGGCTTATGTCTTAATAAAGACTTTCTCCATTCAATGCTTGTGGAGCAGGATTGTAAAGTGAGCTTAAAAAATAAACCACTGGTGCTTATTTAAGTTATAATAATGAATAGTTACACCGCATTTGAGTTTATTCTAAGTGTCCAATACTTTTTCTATTCAAACACGGATATATATTGGAGCAGCAGTGTTATTGACCTCTATTTAAAAACAAACTGAATGGGGGCAAGAAATAGTTCCATTACCCTCATTCAGCGCCCGCTGGAAAATACCCCTTATTGAGTGAATAACCAGACTTAGTGTTTGAGGCCAAATATCAAATAGCGTTCTGTTTAAGCACAAAGTCTCAGTTGTACTCGATGATCAACACTCCGCTCCCAGTCGAGGCTCCAGCAGTTACTTTACCTAAAGCCAACAAACGCGACTCAATATCAAAAGTAGTTACCCCTGCTTCCGTCCGTAGGCTTACACCTTTTGCTACATCTTGATTGTCCACAAAAAGCGATGATGCGAGGTTTCCAGACATCATGATCGGCAATGCGGGGCGAATAGTTATGTTAGTGGGGCCGCTACAAAAGAAGGTCAGAGGGGTGCTCGCACTATGGCCATCTACGCGGGGGATCGCTACGGTGCCATGGTCGATAGTCAAGCTGGTTGCTACCATACAGGATGCAGTGGCTTTCGCAGGGACACAAGGTTCTCCGGCCATCGGATAGCTGTTGCGAGAGGGGGGCTGACTGTTCCCTGGATATTGAACTAGTGTCGTTATAAACTGGAGACACAACGTTGTACCAGGAGGAAGGGGGGTGGGCATTTTCACTCCAAACGGACCGTCGATTTTGGATTTGTGTTTTTCCCACATCGCCTGCGTGTTTGTCTCCCCATACATAAAGCCGGCTTTAACAGCGAGCATCGGCATCCACTTAGGTATTGGTGGCGAAGGGATAACAGCCAAATATGCACCACAATCCAGAGGATACCATATGTGAGGCTTTGGGACACAAGTCAAACCCGCTGCGGGCGGGGTCACCCAGACACCCGACCCGGATATTTCATCTCCTGATATTTCGAACGAAGTAATATTATATGCCGAGAACGCCGTTACGGAGTACAAGGCCGCAAGTGTAATAAGGCAGAATTGCGAAAATTTCATACAGTTACTCTATATAATTGATAAAAATATACAGCAGGAGGCGGTTTTTTATTATCGGTCAATATTTTTAGCAGCCCTGCTAACAAAATATGCCACCGAGCCTGATACGCCCGCAGGCAATCAGTTTCAGCGTCACTCATATTCCAGACTTAAGGTTGCCACTGCGCTAAACGGCCCATGTTTAATACTTTGGTGGGTGATCGCTTGCGGTTCACCTTTGACATACGCCTTAAAGGTGATCAGGTTGCTGTCTTTCGCCAGTGGGTATTTCTGCCCGGCCAAATTCAATGGCAACAGTTTGCCTGCCAGCGTTTCCATGCCAATCGCAATGCCCGTAGCCTGGCTGGCAGCATCTAACGCCAATAACCCCGGCAAGTTAAGGTTTTCTTTACCGCTGAAGGTAACACGCACGCTATTGGCTATACTGAGATCACACTCCGTCAGGTGCAGCTCAAATTGCTGCCCGTGAGTGCGTTGGTTTAGATACAGGTATTGGTCGATAACCGTGCCAAAGTTCAGTTGGATATTTTCCTCGCCTGGGGGGATCACGCAAGTCTCCGCCACCAGTTCACCGTGAAAGCGAACATTGTCAGCACCTTGGGTGGTAACGCTTAAAAACAGCATTGCGCCCGCCAGCCCCTTACTCAGCCAGCGCTTATCTGACCGGTGATTGCGCCTCATCACTTACCCCCGGTCATTGATAACTCGCCTGTAAGGTCGCACTGGCGAGGAACGCGCCACCGGTTAAGGTTGAACCGGGGGTTTTGACCGGTACTGCTTCCAGCTTCGGTGGATTTTTCGGATCGATGGCCACCGGCTTACCCAAGGTGAATGGCTTGCCGTTTTGCAACACTCTGATAGCCAGATTCAGATGGTTGGTTTCTATCGCCGCATCGTCATAGGTGGTTTTATTGCCACTCAGCGTGAGCGTCATATCAAATCCTGACGTGCCTTGTTCACAGGTGATGAAGTAGTTAATGGTTGTCAGGTAGTTCACACCGTCCACTTTGCTGACTCCGACCTTGTCACCAAAATTAACATCCACAGTATTCATATCACTGATGACACATTGCGGTACCTCAACCAACGTACCGCGAAATAATAGGTTATCTGCAGCTAACAGTATCGGGCTAAAACAACTGCCAATCAGCAGTAGGATTACGGTTAAATATTGCGTCATCTTCTTTCTCCTGTTTACTCATAATTGACAGTGATTGTGGCTCCGGCGGAGAAACTACCGCTACTCAGGGTGCTGCCTGGCCTCTTAATCGGTACAGCTTGCAGTGACAGCATTTTCGGGTAAGTGAATCCTACGTCACTATTCAGGGGGAATCTCAGGCCAAACCCTTTAATTTGTATGTCTATGCCTAGATTGGGGTTACTGGTCTCTAATGTATTGGTTCCACCAAAGCTGGCCTGGGTTCCTTTTATTCGTAATTTCATGGTATTATCGCCCTCACCAGAGCAAACCAGTTCGAAAGGGATCGGTCGTATGTAATTTTTACCATCGACTTTTTTGGTCACCATATCGTTACCAAAATTCACTTCAACCACCTTGCCGCCATTCAATATACAAGGCAACTGGGCAAGAACCGTGACTTTAACAGTCACGGTTGTTGATGTTTGAGCGCTATGTACCAACGTACTGGGTAGCAACAGAATGCCCATTAGAAAAAACCGCATTGTCATAAATTGGCCCCAAACTGATCTGCATCTTGGCGAGGTAATTTGCTTTTATCGGGCATTTATCCCTCCATCTTGCGCCTTATCCACCGATGCTATTAGTAGCTATCTTTCACGGACTTGGCTTGGCAACCGGCTGCGCTACAGTTAAATTGCAGTTTTGGCCGGCCACCGTAATCATTGATGTAGGTCAGTACCGGGCGGTTACCCAGTGCGCTGGCGCTGGCCTTAAGCGTACCACTGCCTTTTGGCTCCACCATTAGGGGTTCAAAACTGTTTATCGACTCGCCCTTTATACTGCTACTGGCATCCACTACCGTGATAAAATAGGGCGTTGGATTATGCACTAAATAGCTGTCCCCTTGCTTGGTCAGGGTAATTTGTTCCTGCCACGGTGTTGCCATCTCGGTGGTGGTCTGCATTAACCCTTTTGGTCGGTAAAACAATTTGATGCGCGTCTGTAAGGCGATTTGCAAGGTATTGGGTTTGTCGCTACGCGGTGGAATTTCGCGCAGGTTGAAGTAGAACAAGGATTCCCGATCCTGAGCCAGTAAGTTCGCTGCTGGCAGCCCTTGTACTTTGACCTGGCTCTTGGCACCAGGCTCAACCCGTTGCACGGGAGGGAGTACCGTCAGTGGGCTGGTTATTTTATTGCCCTGCGCATCCTCAATCCAACCTTGAGCTAAATAAGGCAATTTTTTGTTTTCATTGCTAATATTTACACTAAGCGACCTCTGGCCTCCATCATAAATGATTCGGGTACGATCCAGTGCAATGGCAGCAAAGGCCGATGGCGTGCTCAGGGCACATAACACCACGCCAGTAATGAGCGGTGTTACTAGCTTCAATGTTGCTATCTTCAGTTTCATTAACCTGTTCCTATTCCAAAAGAGTGTTTAGTTACGCTTGATTGCCTATAAAAAATGCATCCCTGCAGAGGGGCCTTGCCGCGCTTACTTCCCTTTATTGCTTTCCTTCAATAGGCGACAAGGCAGTAGCAAATCGGTCTGGTTGCTGTTCGACAGCAAGGTCGGTAATGCCAATTCACACTGCGCACCGCCGTTCCAATAAACCTGCATCAATTCACCCGGCAGGATACCGCTCAGATAAACGCTGCCGCCATCACTCACAATGCCAACACTCTGCCGCTTCGCATTCATCACAGTGGCCCCAAATGGAGGTGTTGAACCGTCAGCCAGACGAATAACTGCCATAGCTTTCTCGCCAGAAATCACATCAAAGTGGCGATAACCAATCGCCCCTTCGGTCAGAGTGGCCTGCACCACTGAACGTGTTGTCTCAGCGTTATCGGGCAATTTATTTAGATCAATACTGATCCGGTTGCGGTAGTAACTGTTCACATCTGCAACTACAACTTTACCAAAACGGTTAGATGCCGTGCTTGCGCCATAACTGTGTATCGGTATTCCGGACACGCCGTCGGTATCTAACAGGATTCGCGTACCTCCTATAGGACCTGAACGATGTAATGCCGCACCTTCAAGGGTGGCTGTCGCTCCCCCTTGCAGTGACATTCCCAGCGATGAGTAACTCCCGGCCTGATAACTGGCGTTGGTATTAATTTGTGCAATATCACCCTGGTGACTGTAAAAACCGCTGGCGGTCGCGCCGCTGCGTGAAACCCCGGACGTTAACTGATAGCTATCGTGCTCGTTTATCTGATCGTAGTAACTGACCTGATGGGTATTATTGTTGCGATCGAGACTGCTGCTATAGCTGATAGAGCCGCTGTTGCCCCACGGCATCGAGAATGACAAATACATGCCATCATCATTGGAGCCATTAAACTTGTTGCGGTAAGCCGTCATCGACACACTTAAATTCTTAAAACGGCCAAGATCAAAATAGCGCGACAGCGTCAGGTTATAGCGATCACTGGCCGGTTTGTCCCAATAGGTCTGGTGGCTATAGTCCAGATAGGCACTCAAATTTAATTCTTTGAATTGCTTATTAAAGGTGATGGTGTACATCTCTTTACTATTCAACGAGCGGGTGCCATAAGTGCGGGCATCCAGATACTCACTCATGCTCATATAGTTCTGCTGCGAGAAGCGGTATCCGGCAAAGGTGACCTGGCTGTCATAGTCATCAAAGCGTTTCGAATAGCTCAGACGGTAGGTTCCCCCAGACAGAACATTGTCCGATTGCGGCAACACTGCGCGCGATTGTGTGATGTCAAATGACAATGCTCCCAGCACCATTAAATCGCGGCCAGTTCCCACAGCCAGTGCGTTATAGTCCACCCCAACCACACTTCCGCCGTACAACGACCAGCCGTTGCTGATCCCCCAAGAGAACTCACCGGTCGCAAATATCGGGCCGTTGCTACGGTGTTTCCAATCTGATGGGCGCCCTACCGCCACTTTGTAGCGCACCGTGCCAGGCCTTGTCAGGTAAGGAATATCGGCGGTATCCATCTTAAATATTTGCACTGTGCCATCTTGTTCCTCTACCCGAATATCCAATTGACCGGATACTGTATTATTGATGTCTTGGATACGAAATGGCCCGGACGCAACCTGAGTTTCCTGTAAAATCCGCCCCTGCTGGCTAATGATGACTCTGGCATTAGTGCGAGCTATTCCGGTCACTTCAGGCGCATAGCCACGCAGGTTCGGCGGCAACATATTGTCGTCAGTAACCAGACTGATACCGGCAAACCGGAAACTGTCAAAAATATCTGAGTTGAGGAAGTTCTCGCCGAGGGTCAGCTTGGCCCCCAGAGAGGATATTGCCCGATAGGCGTAATAACGGCTCCAATCCCATGAGGTCCGCGTCGGTTGCTCAGCCCCATTTTGATGGTCAATACGGGCCTGCCAGTCAGCACGTAAACGCCAGGCACCCAGATTAGCACCCAGAGTGCCGTTACCACTGCCGTTATAGCCTTGAGTACCCTGTTTAAGTTGCCGCTGTGTTTGAACATTAAGGTTATAGTCAAGCAGTAACCCAGGAATACCATTATCCCAGCGCGAAGGGGGATCCCAGTCATCTGAGGCGTATTCCAGATAAGACTGCGGAATATTCAGATAGAGCATGGCTGCGCCTAAGTCTCCCTTGGCGGTCATCCCCTGCAAGCTAGATATCATCAAGCACTGCCCTTGATGCCACCAGGCCAACTTCTCTTTCAGCGCAGATTTTAAGCCAAATTGCTCAACTAACTTTGGGCTAACACAGGCCTCACTGCCGTTAGGATCACCTTCCGAGGCATAAAAAACCACCGGCTGTTCTAACAACTCTTGTTTATTAATCTGCACCGACATCATATAGTCGCCCGGCATAATATAATTACTGCGGGAAAACAGTGCAAAATCGATATTAGTACGATCGTTAATATCTAATACATCGGTATTAAATTGAAACTCAGTCGCCTGGGCTGAAAACACCGTCCCACTAACAATATAACTAATGATTATCCCTAGAATACACGGACGCGAAGACAATGCCTTAAAATAAAATAATGCCATTATTATCAGACCTTCTTATATAACTCCATTAAGCGCCACTTCCATTAGTTAAATAATGACTACGCAAAAATAAACCCATTTCTGGTCAAGAGTAAAGTAATGCTATGCCATGATACAAAATCAGTAATAGTCAACTTTAAATCTTACCGTAGAGGTATATTCTCCAAAACTTAATAATTGATGATTACCCACCAACCGTAAGGAATAATTTAATGCTGTTTCTTTTGAGGCTCTGTTTTCCAAAGGTAAAGGAGTGCCGGGTATAGCGATATTTCCCTGACTATCGGTAATTTGCAGAGCAATGCCTTTAGCCTTACCTTTTACAGCAAATAACCCCGTGTTATTCTGTCCATCAAAAGTAATTTGAAATAGTCGCCAATCCGCTAATAACACGTTGTTCTGCGCTAAAGTACAATTGACTAAGCGAATCGAAAAAGGATACGCCCTACTTTGACCATCACGGATGATTTTGCTGGTATGCAACTGGTCTAAATTAATGGTTTGATCATCACTGTTAGTGCCTATTGCACACGCTGCTTCAATAATAGCGCCAACCATATTCACTCGCCCCCAAGATTGGGCCTGAGTAGAGCAAGCTTGATTTATTACACACAGATTCAATAGTATAAAGAGCATGGGGTTACTTATTTTTTTGTACATATCCAGGCTCTTCAGTATTCGTCGGCAATAAATGCATGTGGGTGACCCCACATGCATAAGGAAGTTTTATTTTATTGATAATCAAGGGTAAAGTTGGCAACACTCTCGAAATCGCCAGGCACAACACTGCCTGAAGCACCATCACCCTGTAAATAAGCAGAGAACAGCAGTGTATTATTACCATCTTGCAATATTTGCGTGTCGGTTGCAGTACCCAACGTAATCAGTTTATTGTTACCATCGGTTACTGCGATGCTAGCACCTTTTGCTGAACCGGTAATACCAAGCATACCCGCAGTCGATCCTTGCGCACCGGTAAATTTGGCGGTAACAGATTTTCCTTTATCACCAATGTTGCATTTCTCCAGTTTAATTGAGAAGTTCTTCGGGGTAGAGGTGCCTTTATTACTCAGCGCAACATTAGACACCTGCCCCAGATCAACCGTCTGGTCAATACTTTCAGAGTCAATAGAACATGGTGAGTCAATAATAGAACCGGTAAAAGTTACTGTACCATGACCAGGATCGGTAGTAGCTGCCTGAACAAAAGAAACAACCCCGATAGCCAAAGAAACACCTAATACAATTTTGTTCAGTTTCATTTCACATTCCTTTAAATAATGATTTACAGAGTACTTGAAATAGTAACCAGCCTAAATATAAACGCATATCCATTCCCGTTTACTACAAAAACAACGAA
>NZ_JAELTL010000105.1:0-7873 GCF_016428815.1 Serratia sp. ASV30
CCCCACCGAGCTCTACACCCAGTTGGCATCGTCGGCAGCGTCAGATGTGTATAAGAGACAGGAATATTTCTGCTGGCTTATAACGAACATTAGGAATAGTGATTTCTCCTACAGGTATTTACTTTTATTCTTATACTTCTTCCGATTTACATTAACTAATATACATATAGTGGTAACGGTAAATCATCAATGGGATTGATATGAAAACAACATCAAACAGAGTGGTTAACGTCTTAATTGTCACTCAATGCTCATTCACTCACCTTGCGCTAAATACAGTTTTGACAGGTATGCAACTAACGTCTGGAGAAAAAATAAACGTAGCTTCAAGTGGTTTTCTGAAGAGTGATTTCATGAGCATTGACTTTATAATCTGTGCTGACGACATCTTTAATGAAATTAGTTTAAAAAGCATTTTAAAAATTAAAGAAGCATTACAATATGCCAGTCTATCAAGCAAGATGGTTTTTTTAACTTCCCGCCATCACTTTTCACTTGGTTATTTCATATCAGATTTATGCGAAAAAAATGGGTATTGCACCACAATTGACAAAACGATGTCTGACATCGCTAGCGACCTAAGAAGAATTCTAAACTTCACTTTTGTTTTCAATGAACTACCACCATACACATTAATTTTGACAGCGAGAGAAAGAGATATTATCATTGACCTAATTAAACAGAAGAAACCAGCTTACTTATCCAAAAAATACTCTATCAATCAAAAAACCATCAGCGCTCACAAAGTGAGTGCGTTGCGAAAGTTAAATTTCGCTCACCTAAATAATATTTTTAGCCTGAATGCACTGACTTGAAAAACCTAGTAACTGGCCGTTGGGCTTGCCCCTTCCCACATAGGGAAGGTGCTCCTTGATATATCCCTATCGATTGTTTTATAGAGTATAAAAGATCAAAAAACGCCATTCACACTCATAATATAGATACGAACCAGTTCGTTATAATTTCGATATCATTGGGAGCATATTTTCCAGACTCAGACATACTCAATAAAAATGAGAACCGTCCTAAGTGAGTATCTGAATTTAAAATTTTTCAGAACTAGGACTACCACAGCCACAATGATAACGCCATCGATTGTAATCTTACTTGATATAGTTAAACACTGATGACAGCGAACTCGTGATGATGAAGATAACCGGTTCTACATGGTATAGAATCGGTTCATTGGTGAAGGTATTATCTGGCAAAGGAAGCCGCCCATTCCGGCAAGCGCGTCAGCATCAATTTTAATCACGCATACGGCTCAAAACCATCCAATCGCACTGGTTTACAGCAACCAGACCTGCCGCCAATAATGCCAAAAACAAGAGGGCCTCTCTATTTCTAAAGTGGCCCTTTGTTAACAGTGTTAAATCAGAACTGAATTATACCCGTCGTTTTTCAAGCCGCAGCGTTGCTACCGGCACAGCGACCCGGCCCAGTCACTTGACTTTAAGTCAGCTCCTGGGGATGAGATAGCTTGGCACCTGGCAGTGCCGTACAGGGATGTACAAATGCCATAAGCGCAAGGATTCACTAGAGCGCCAGCTTGAAATCCATAGGATATATTATCACCTGACAATAATATCCACACGGCGGCTATTGATATTGCAACCCGCCCCCTGATGACTCGCACTGGCAACACAACCATCAGCACTTTGAGCAACGCCCATACCACTGACACTAGTGAACAGGCTCTCGCTGATGCCAGCACGGATCAATGCCTCGCGAACCGTTTTGGCCCTGGCCTGCGACAACCGCAGGTTTGACTCTTGGTTACCGATAGCATCGGTGTAACCGGCCAATTCGATATTAGTGACGCTATTTCCCTGTTTGAGAAAGGCAATCACATTATCCAACTTAGCCACTGAGGACGGTAAAATAGAACCGTCACTGCTCTTGCCAAAACGGAACTGGATGCTTTCCTGAATCAGCACTGCGCCGCCACCGTTGACATACTCACAAGGTTTTACTTGTGAAGCACGGTTGATAATACGCGTTTGTCTGTGCATAGACTTTAGGTCAGCCTCTGCCGTCGCCCTTTCAACCAAGGCCGTCGTGCTGCCACTCCCCCCTGGATTCACCTGCAGGAAATAGGTCTCTGAACCATTAACCCTGATCTGATGTGCTGGATTTAGTTTTCCCTTATACAGCGGCTGATCCTGGAAGTAGGACTCAATCGCATGCCCACCCGGTGCCACGCAAAATACGCTAAATTCGCCAGGCAACAATGCCGATTGCAGCTCGCGATCCACATTAATAGTGGCAGGGAGATTGCCTTGTGGATAATAAAAGACGATCTGAGCCAGTTCCGGTACAACCTTCGCTACAGGACGATAACCGTTTGTACCGCTGGTATCAGCAAAGGGCTCAACGTTGTTTACCGACTCAGCAAGCGCGGTAAAAGAAAACAATCCTGCAGCTAAAGTGAATACTGCAATATTGACGTGTTTAAATCCATTACGAATAGCTTTCATTCTATGCTCCAGGCTCACCTGATATATTCATCCATAAACGGCGACAATTGTCTAGGTTCTGTTATCACCCCCGAAAGGGATATAACCAAAAATGTTTACCAGATAATGAGATAACAACAATATGGAGCCCGCAGTTTTTACACTGCGGGCTCCGTTACCGGTTAAACAATAATTTGATTATTCTGCAATAACGTTTCCAGATCGGTATGCACATTCGCCAACGTAACAACGTTGTTAAAGGCATACTGCCCACCCTGACCATCACGGTCGATGCTGATCACCGTATCGTTGCCAGAAGTCTCAACTTTCAGATAGTTATGAATACCCTGAGAAGAGTCATCCAGCGTCATCTTGCCATCCTCCTGCAAGAAGGTGATCGAGCCGTTGTAGTCCAGCAAGTCGCTCAGGTTGATCAGATCGGCGTCACTATCACTGATGATGTTGCCAACGTGGAAGCCATGGGCCGTATCGTGACCGTTACCGCCAGTCTCGTCACTTCCCAAGCCTGCCAACACCTTGTACATCAACGTGTCGTTACCACCGTTAATCAGGTAGAACGTATCATCGCCCCCACGGCCTTCAAACAGGTTGTTAGCCGAGTTGTCGGTGAACGTATCCCCTTGATTAGAACCAATCAGAGAATCAACGTTGATCAATTTACTCGTACCAGCGGTTGTCTCTCCTGTCCACAGGTGAGCGGTTACAGCCTCGGTTGAAGTACTGTAATCCGTAGCAGTGATGGCATAACTCTCCGCCAACATCTGGAGGCTATTCGCCGTCAGAGTACCGTTACTGATCACCAGTTGGTGGTTAGCCAGCAGTGTCTCCAGATCCACATGGGTGTTGCTGAAGGTCAGCAGAGCCGTCGAGCCATAAGCCGAGCCATTACCATCACGGTCAATGTTCAAGATGCTGTCATTGCCGCTGTAAGTAATGGAAAGATACTGCTTAATCGTCTCTCCTGCATCCATCGTCGCCACACCGTTAATGTAGTGTGCCGCGCCATCCGCATCCGCCTTATAGCCAACCAACAGGTCACTGACATCAATAATATCAGCATTCGGTGTTGCCTCTACGGTACCCACGAAGAAGTTGTTTACCGTATCATGACCATTGCCACCGTTGGCCGCAGCCGTATCCAGAGAACGGTACATCAGGGTATCCTGACCTCCGTTAATCAGATTGAAGGTGTCATTGCCACCACGACCGTCGAAGTAGTTGTTAGCCGCGTTACCGGTGAAGGTATCGTTGCCACTCCCACCTGCCAGACCTTCGATATTCACAAACTGCGCAGCACCAAAGCCAGTGCTTTGCATGGTTGTTTTGTTCAGATCGATGATTAATGGCGTGTTGCCAGCCAGTTTGTAGTCAACAATGTCCAGGCCGCCAGTCGCGCTCCAGGATTTCACCCCTGAAACGGTTTGAGTACCGCCAGCACCGTTATACAAATCAGCGCCCAGAGTGGCAAAGAACGTATCGTTGTAGCCGGTCCCGACAATACCTGAGTTGTTGGTTCCACCCACGCCAAGGCCACTAGCGTTGGCCACATTGGTTTCAGACTCGGTTGTCAGTACATAGGCATGGTTTGCCTCTGTCGCTTTCAAACTGCCCCAAGCCTTGTTGACCAGCTCGACGGTGTTACTGCCCACCTTGGCAACGCCACCCACATCCGCATAAACCCCCTTGCTGGAACGCAAGATCACCGCGCTATAGGTCTTGCTGGCATCCAAATTGTAGAAGTCCACAATCGCGCTACTGTCGTTGGTTTGGTTACCTGATTGGGCGTTGATCATTTGGGTAGAGACTACCTGCCCGGTTGCCTCATCAATCAACTGTACTGTGTTGCCGTACAGCGAGTTGATACCGTTTGCATCCAGAATGCGCAGATGAATTGAGGTGCCATAAGCCACATTGTTTTTGTTTTCAATGTAGGTCGTGACGCCCCCAGCGGTAAAGGCCAACAGATCGCGATCGCCATCCCAGTCAATATCAACCGCAATAGCCCCCGTTACCTGACTCCCCGTCGCCGTGCCACCAATGGTCGTTTTACCGACCTGGGTGAGCAAATTGGTGGTGGTAAAGCTCGTCACCCCACCGGATGAGGTATTGGTATACAGGTTTATCGCCCCACTGGCTGCGGCGGCGTTGATACCACCAACCCCCCCCGACATCCCTGGTAACTCGATAACATCCATCTTGCCATCGTGGTTCCAGTCCAATGCGATTGATGCACCACCGGCCAGATTGTCGGTAAAGGTATACATCCCTGCTGCCGTTGGGTTGCCAATACCGTCATTGTTAGGATCGCTGAACACCAGCTTGCCAGTACCATCGTTAAAGTAAATCCGGCTGGCGTATTGCCCAGCGTTGTTACCTGCAGCGCTAGAACTGGTGGTGCTTGCGCTACCACGGCCCAGGAACAGGTCCATATAACCGTCGCCGTTGAAATCAGCCCAGGTCATGGCGACGCCGTTACCAATGTTCGGGTCATCATCCGTACCGCGCTGGAACACGTTTTCGACAACCTGAGTCACCTGCCAGTTACCGTTGTTGGTACCGTTGACCACCACCAGGCGAGCCTGGTTGGTGCTGATCGCCGCACTGTTGTTGGTCGCGCCGTTAGCATCAATGCGCGAACCGTCGGCAACGATGTTCTGACTGTGCATCACAAAGTCAACAATACCATCGTTGTTGAGGTCAACACCGGACAATTCCATATCCGGCTGCGACTGATCCAGACCAATCGGACGGTGGCTGGCATCGGTTGCATAATCCGTGGCGAACGTACCGTCTTTATCCATACCTACTATGGTGCCGTCGTGGTTCAACACGATCTGCGAACCATAACCGCCACGGATTGCGCTGTCGTTCGGTGTCTGATCCCCATTGACTATGTCGACATAACCATCGCCATCTTTATCGATCGCGATAATACCGCCGTACCAGCTCCAAGTATTTGCACTACCCGCAGTGTTAGCATCCCCGGCAAAATCACCGGTTTGCGGTGCGTTGGTAAACGCACCAACCTGATACCCGACATAACTTGTACCGTTATAGTAAAACATCTGCTGGCCATCGTCGTATTGACTATCAACAGTGAACAGATCCATCAGACCGTCGCGGTTGTAGTCAATAAAGGTGGCGTTCTGCACATAGTTGTTACCGTTATAGCCCGTACCCGAGTTACTCACCAGTTTCACCGATGAGAAATCACCCAGCGATGAAGAACCCGTCGCGGTGGAGTCCAGCATGGTCTGGTTGGTATGGATACGCCAGACGCCATTCTCGCCTATTGTTACCGCGGTCGCTTTCTGGTTTGAATCACTGGCACCGGCACCTACCGTCACCACTGGCGTTGGAGCCACCACCAGTTCATTGACGCTGTCATCAGTGGTGATCTGCTTACCATCAGCAGAATACAACACCGCCTTCACATCGTAGGTTCCAATGTTCAGTGCATTCGCATCCGGGATCTGTACGTACCAGGTGTTGTTGCGCGGATCGACCACTACCTGCCCAGTTTGCGAACTGTAGGTCTTACCGTTAACCGTCACCTCAACGTACTCACCAGGCTGGATATCAAAGCCGGTAAAACCGGAAATGATCGGTGTGGTGTCCAGCGTATTCTGTGTATTGACCATCACAGCCAAGTCAACGGTCATGGTGAAGTTATTGGAAACCGCACCTTCATTGCCCGCCTTATCCGCCACGACCGCATGGAATTTATAGGTCGTGTTGTCATTCAGCGGTGGCAATACGAAGGACCATGACCCATCACCCGCTACCGTTGCGCTACCCAGCAGTTGCATAGAGGTCACATCGTAGATGCGAACTTCATCACCCGCATCCAACGCATTGCCATTAACATGGCCATTCAACGTCGGGTTACGATCGTCGGTGCTGGTGCCGGAACCAAACTCGCCGGTCACCAGGCCCACATCATCGGTGTAACTGTTGATCGTAACCGTCTGAGTTGGCGCATCCAAATCGATGGTCAACGTAAAGGCTGGTGACATCACCGTATTGTTACCTGCCACATCCAGCGCGATTGCGGTATAGCTGTAGGTCTTGGTGTTAACCAGATTGTTGAGCGCCAGGGTCCAGGATCTGTTAACCAGATCAATCACCGCAGCCCCTACCAACTGCCCATCCTGGTAGATACGGATAGTGTCAGTCGCCAGCAGATCGCCTGTCCAGGTTCCTTTCAGAACCGGTGAGGTATCGTCGGTAGAACCGCCACTCCCCAGGATCAGCCCTTGGTTGGTGCCCACATTATCGTAGTACCCCTCGATAGCCAGCGTCACCTCAGGTGGCTTGGTATCGATAGTCACATTGACGTTAGCCGAAGGAGCACTCTCGTTGCCTACCAGATCGGTAACGGTGGTGGTGAAGTTATGTGCACCGTCCACCATGCTGGTGCTCGGTGTCCAACTCCATTTACCGGTGGTCACATTGGCTATTGCTGAACCAATTTGCACACCATCGTCATAGATGATGACGGTACTGCCAGCCTCTGCGCTGCCGCTAAAGGTCGGTTTGGCGTCATCGGTAACAGCCCCATTATGGAGTTGCCCCTGGATTTCACCCACATCATCCATAATCACCAGATCGGTCACAGCTCCAGGCGCGGTAGTATCGATAGTGATACCCCAGCTGTTGCTCGCCTCACTGGTCTGGCCTGCACTGTTGGTTGCCTTCACGGTGAAGTTATAGCTGCCATCAGTGAACTCGGCCGCTGGTGTAAAGCTCCAGTTACCATTCGCGCCTGCGGTAGTGGAACCCACTACGGTTGCGCCGTTATAAATGGTAATGATGTTGCCTGCAGCTACCGAAGACGTTCCGCTCAACGTCGGCGTATTGTCTTTGGTCAGCGCACCTTCCGCCAAGTTGGCAAGGTTGGTCCCCATATCGTCCACGATGCCGGTAATAATCGGCGCCCCTGGAGTCAACGAAACGTTGACGCTGTAGCTGGAATCCGGCTTGGCGATGTTACCAACGCTGTCGGTTTCCGTTACGGTCAATTTGTTCAACCCGTCGTACAGCGATCCTGTAGGAGTGAGAGTCCAGGTCCCGCCAGTAACCACGGTCGTTGAACCCAATACAATGGTGTTGCCATTGGTATCCGTGGTGGAAACGGTGATGGTATCACCCACTTCCGCACCGGTACCTTTGATAACTGGCTTGCGATCGTCCAGCACGCCATTCGGTGCAACCGACCCCGTGATGCTGCCAAAGTTGTCGATCACATCGATGATCGCAATTTTGCTGACATCCGGTGCACTGAAGTCCAGCGTCAGCACAAAGGTGTTCGATGGATCGCTGACGTTACCCGCCGTATCCGTTGCCGTGACCGTAAAGCGGTGCTCGCCTTCCGACAGGTTTGCCGTCGGGGTAAA
>NZ_JAELTL010000106.1:0-7600 GCF_016428815.1 Serratia sp. ASV30
CCCCCCCCCCCCCCCCCCCCCCCCCCCCCCCCCCCCCCCCCCCCCCCCCCCCCTTTTAGATGTGTATAAGAGACAGCCATACATGTTTCAAGAGCGGGGTCTTTGTTTGGGGTACAGGCGCGTATAACACTAGGTGGTGCGGCAGCAGTCCATTCGATTGCACGAATAGTCATCATACCTGCACTATCTGGTGAAGTCACAAAAATACGACCAATGTAAACTGTTTCAGCCAAACTTACCGGAGATAAAACAAGAAGGAATGGGATTAAACAAAAACGTCCCATATTTATAATTTTATTTATCATGACAAAAATACTCCTGAATAGGCATTTCCATTATTCTCCCTGAAAATTCCGTGGCCGTAATCATTATTTAACAAAGTGAAAGTTATTCATAAATCAAACTAAAGTTGAGTATCGCATTAAAAACACCACGGCTGATTGTCTTATTGGCTATAGCTTTCGGCTCACCACGGACGAAGGCATTAAAGTTTATATCCATAGTGCCGGGATTTATTTCAATGCTCATATTTGTGCCATTGTTAATATTTATCGGCTCGCCGTTGTTCGTATTTTCAAGGCCAATAGCCAATCCTGAATTCATATCACCGGAACTCACCGACAAATAACCTGGTAGAGCGTCATTTCCTGCTCCGGTAAAAGAAACACGAATCATTTTTGCCAGCGATGTATCACAATTCTGCAAATGAATAGTAATCGTCTGGCCCTTCACCCTTTCGTGAGCATAAAGATATTTATCGATGATTTCACCAAAGTCCAAAGGTATGTTTTCATCACCCGGTGAAAGTACGCAAGGCTGCCTAACCAATTCCCCGGAGAATTTAAGATTTTCCGCCGCATACCCGCCAGATGAAATAAATATGAAACTCAGTATCAAATTTCTGAACAGTCCAACATTCATTGATTCATCTTCCTAATATTTCTACTGATACTGAACGGTTAACGTTGCAGACGCAGTAAACTTCCCCTCGGAGAGAGTCACACCATTTTCGCTCAGCGGAACCGCTTCAAGCTTGGGCCTACGCGCGGGATCAATTAAAATGGGCTGAGAAAATACAATGGGTTTTCCATCACTATAAATCTTTATGCCAAGTCCGTTAATCGTGCTCTGAATTGTCCCAGGCGAAAAAGAAGCAACCGAGCTAGACGATAATGTCATACTCATAGTCCAAGGTGGAGAATCTATACAGTCTAATATGAAGTTAATTTCCTTACGATAACTGTCACCATCGATTTTATTAATACCGACCTTATCAAATGAAACGTTAATATCTTGCCCGCCGTTAACTACACAAGGAGGGGGTTCAATCAGCGTTCCTTTAAATAGCATGTCAACTGCATAGGCATTAGCATTAGACACGGTAAAACCCACTAATACGCTTATAAGTATCTGCCGCCATATATTAATCATTGATAATATACCTGCATGATCGCTGTCGCGGAAAAAACTTGTCCTTTGAGTGTTGCCCCTGGCCGTTTTACCAAAGTAGCGTAAAGCTGAGGTAAGACGGGATAGTTAAAGTTAAGGAACGAATTCACCGGAAAAGCCGTTGTGCCATCGGTTAAGGCTATCCCCAGATCGGTAACGGTGGTCTGCAGATTACCGTCTCCAAACCCTGCAACTGTTCCTACGACTCTTATCATCATCGAATTGGTATATTGTGCTGAGCAATTTATGCTGTAACTCACAGGCATTCGATACTGAGTGCCATCAATTTGGTTAGTCTTGACATTGTTGCCAAAATCAACCGAGATAACACCTTTATCTCCTGTCCCCGTAATGATGCAGGGTGCAGGTTCCAAAATTCTTCCCTGAATATTCACGGTAATACTTTGCGGGGCAGGTACAGCCCGCGAAAAAGTGCTGTATCCGAGGATCAGGGCGAAGACCTGATACATTACGGTGAGCCGAATCATAGATTTCATATTCTTAGTCATACCTCATATAGAAAAAGAGGCTGGCACGAAATGCACCGGCACCAAGCGGTGCCGCTGTTCTCACCGGTGTAATAGTGAAATTAAGGGCGTCTTGCTTTGGTGTAACTAGCAGTGGCACTCCCCTGAAACCGAGCCTGACAGGTTTATTATTTTCATCTTTTATTGCCAGACCTATTCCAGAAGCCCCAGTCACAGCGACCAGCCCGGGATTTGATGTAACCGCAGGGGCTAAAAACGAGAAGGTCACAGAGGGCTGATGACGGTCTATCACTTTATTACCCGTCCAATCATCGCGATTCAGGGTACCAGCACTTATGCAGTCCCTGAGCATCAAACTAAAGGGTACGGGTATGCCAGGATCCCCAACGTGCTGGAAATGCGCAGCCGACAGCGTTCCAAGATCGATTTCCTGATAAGACGAATGTAGATCTAATCTACAGGCGCCTTCGGTCAGTACTCCCCGAACTTGAATTTTTCCTGATACGCCATCTCCGTTCCATTGACCAGGCAGGTTCGTTTGCGCATGAGCGAAATTTATTGCCATGAGAAGTAAGCTTACACGAGCAGCGATTTTTAGCATGTGACCTTCCAACCTAATGATGGTGCTTACTCTTTTACAGGCGTCGCTTTACAGCTTGAGCCCTCGCAGTGGAAAACAAGTTTTGGATGACCGCCATAGTCATTGACATATGTCAGTACTGGCGATGCCCCTAACTTGCTAGCACTGACGTTAAGGTAATCTGATGAAAGAGGTGCCAGCATTAACGGGCGGAATTCACTCTCACTGTTACTAACAGTGCTTCCAGCATCGACAAACGTCACATAATAGGGTGTTGGGTTAGTTAACTTATAGCGTTGCCCTTCACGAACCATTACGACACTTTCCTGCCAGGGTGCAGACCTTGATGTTTCAGGCTGAACAATTTCTGCTGGCCGGTAAAAGAGTTTAATTTTTGTTTGCAATGCAATTTGCAACGTATTTGGCTTGTCGCTGCGTGGTGGAATTTCTCTCATATTGAAATAAAACAATGATTCACGATCTTTAGGCAAACTATCAATAGCCGGCAAAGACTGTAATTTTATCTGACTTTTAGAGCCTGGTTCTACGCGTTGCAGAGGAGGCACGATAGTAAGAGGGCCATTGATTTTATTACCCTTACTCTCTTCTATCCATGCCTGAACTAAATAAGGTAATTTTGTGTTCTCATTGCTGACATTAAGGCTGACCGATTTGTCATCACCATTAAATATGACTCTTGTGCGGTCTAATGCGATCGCGGCACTTACCGTATGTGCGGTGAAAACACCCAAAATAGTCACGGTGGCAAAAAGTCCGTTTTTTAAAAATTTCATTAAAGAACTCCGTAATAAATTAATTTGATTTTTTTTCATTCAAAAAAATACAGGGTAAAAGAATGTTTTGCAATTTCTCAGTAACGAGATTTGTTGGGAATGAAATCTGACATTGTTCAGCACCATTCCAACGCAATTGCATAATGGCAGAAGCCTGGATACCACTTAAGTAAACGCTGCCATCATCATTCACAATTCCTACCTCTCTGTTATCTTTATTCAGCACTGTTGCACCAAAGGGGGGGGAAGACCCATCAGGCAACCTAATGTATATAAGCGCTTTTTCTCCCTGAACAATACTAAAATGACGATAACCTATAGCACCTTCCGTTAACGTTATCTGCTCTACGGTATTAATGGCTTCAGCATTATCACTCAGCTTATTAACGTCGATACTCAGTTGATTTCTATAATAGTTGTTTACATCCGACACGACGGCTTTGCCAAATATATTTGAGCGCGCCACGGCACCAAAACCGCGCACTGGAACATCACTCACCCCATCGGTATCAACCATGACTCGCGCAGAGCCAGGAGTGTTAATACGGTGTAGTGCACCACCTTTCATCGTAGCCGTCAGTCCACCTTGTAACCCGATCCCCGCAGAAGTAAATCCTAACTCCTGATAGCTGGCATTGGCATTCACTTGTACATTATCGCCCGCATGACTATAAAAACCGCTGGCGGCGTTTTGAGCGCCATTTTTACCAACGCTGATCTGGTAGCTATCGAAATCATTAAGCGTTGAGAAATAGCTCACTTGATTGCTACTCCCCCCTTTGTAACGGGAGCTGTTTAAGCCGATTGAACCATGATCTCCCCAGGGAACTGACAGGGATAAATAAACACCATCATCATTTGAGTTATTAAATTTACTGCGATATGCGTTGACGGAAATATTAATGTTTTTCACGTTAGCAATATCAAGATATTTCGCCAATGCAATATTATAGCGATCATCCACTGAGCTATTCCAATAGGTACGGTGGTTGTAATCTACAAATAGGCTGGCGCCAATACCTGTAAATTGCTGATTAAAGCTCACAGTATACATTTCTTTTGTGCCTGCACGACGATAATCGGACTGTCTTGCATCCAGATAATCGGCCATACTTAAATAGTCTCGCTCTGAGAAGCGATATCCGGCAAAAGTTACCTGACTATTAAACTCATCAAAACGCTTTGAATAACTCAACCGATAGGAGTTACCCTGCAAAGTCTCAGTCTGCGGAAGCTTTGCGCGAGAATGCGTTGCATCCAAAGATAAAGCACCAAATAACATCAGATCGCGACCGATACCGACCGCTAAAGCCTGATAATCGTTATTAACCGTGTTTCCTCCGTAAAGTGACCAGCCATTAGCCACACCCCACGAAAACTCTCCCATTGAGAACAAAGGCCCCTGGCTGCGATGACGAAAATCAGTAGGACGCCCGGCCGATACCATATAACGCAACGTTCCCGGCCGCGTCAGATAAGGAATATCTGATGTTTGTACGCTGAACTGCTGGTTTGAGCCATCTTGCTCTTCTACTTCAACGTCAAGCTGACCGTTTACGGCATCGTTAAGATCTTGGATCTTAAATGGGCCAGGCGCGACCTGAGTCTGATAGAGTACCGCCCCTTGTTGCCTGACGGTGACCTTAGCGTTTGTCTTGGCAACACCGGTAATTTCAGGCGCATACCCGCGCAGATTAGGTGGCAACATACTATCGTCACTGCGCAATGAGACTCCGGTAAACCGAAAACTATCAAAAATATCGGAGTTCACGAAGTTTTCACCAAGAGATAAACGTGCCTTCAAACTTTTTATCGGGCGATAAATATAATATCTTGTCCAGTCAAAACGGTTGCTATGGCTACTTCCAGCAGATTTATTATCTATCTGAGCCTGCCAGTCTGCCCGAGCACGCCAAGGGCCAAAATTAACACCTGCAGTCCCGTTTCCACTCATGCTGTTATTCTGACTGCTATGGCGTGGACGTATAGTAGTGAAATTTGTATTATAATCAAACAATGCACCAAATACGCCATTATCCCAGCGTGAAGGGGGATCCCAGTTCGGTGCCGTGTATTCTAAGAAAGCCTGAGGGATACTCAGGTTTAATGTTGAAGTTGGCAGTTCAGAGGTTATTTTCCAGCCATCATCAGCAGGAATAACAAGACAAACCTCATCTTTGTTGCTCCCTGGTTGCCACTTGAGATTACTAAGATATCCTTCCTTTAAACCAAGTTGTGCGACAAGCTCTTTCGTTAAGCAAGGAAAGCTGGATTTTTCATCTTCAGGAGTCGAATAATAAAGCGTATCAAAGTCTGTGATTTTCTTCTGATTCAGAATAACAGCCATGCGATAGACGCCCGGCATGATATAACCAGCGACAGCGAATACCGAAAGATCAAGATTTTTTTTATCATTCGTATCAAGGATGTCAGTGTTAAACTGAGTTTCTTCAGCTGCATACACGTTAATCTGCCCCAAAAAGGCAAGCACAACTATGCATGCGATTCCACTTTTTGATAATTTCAGTATTTTTTTTGACATCCTTGCCACCATCAATTAAAAATAATCTATCTTGTATTTTATAGACGTATTAAAATCGCCTGCTTTTATTTTTCCAGCATCGTGCGTCAAGGCTAAATAGTACTTAATACTGATTCCACCCTCGCTTAGTAAGTGTTGAGATAATGGAATCCCGGGTAAGGAAGGTTTGAATTTTTCATCAGAAAGGGCGACACCTATGCCCTGACTTGAGCCTTTATTAATGAAGAGACCATTGTGATTTTCTCCATCAAATGTAATTTCAAAATACCGCCAATTGCTTGCGTTTGGGTTTAACTTTTCCAACGTGCAGTTAATCAAATTGATGCTAAATGGAACGCTCGTACTACGCCCATTTCTCTCTAATTCGCCGACTGTGATCACACCTAAATCTACAGTTTGATTTAAGCTGTTCATATCAATAGTGCAGGCGCTTTCGATAATGCTGCCACGCATATTCAATCTTCCATGGCCAGCATCTTTGCCAACAACAGGATTAATAAAAATAAGGTCGAGACATAAAAGTAGAAAGAATATGGTTTTTTTCACGATTTATTCTCGCTTTAAGCAGACAAGAAAAGTAAATACTTAACGTGCCTGTATTAAAGTTACTTATCTGAATTATTATTCGTAAGCAAGCGCGTAGTTAGCGATAGAGGTGAATTCACCTGGGGTAATAACAGCAGTCGGACCGGTATCACCCTGAAGATAAGCAGAGAATACTAAGGTATTGCTTCCGTCCATAATCAGTTGTGGAGAAGTAGCAGTACCAAACTTAATTGGAGTGCCCGCGCCATCGGTCAGAACGATACTTGCACCTTTCGCAGAACCAGTAATACCCAGCAGGTCTGTATTACTTGCTGATGCTGGACCAGTAAAGGTTGCGGTTACGCCTTTTGTAAGACCAGCTGTATCACATTTCTCAAGGTCGATTTGGAAAGTAACAGGAGTTGATTTCCCACCATCTTTCAAAGCAGTTGCAGAAACCTGACCCAACTCAATGTTCTGGTTAGAGGTGCCTGGGGTAATTGAACAAGGTGCTTCAATGATTGAACCTGTGAATTTGATCTGACCTTTACCTGCTTCAGTAGCAACAGCAAATGCATTAGACATAAAACCGGCAGCAACGACCAGTGCTAAAATATTTAATTTCACCTAATTTCTCCTTTGTGATTTTCTACTTTCATATAAAAAAGTATTTTCCTGCCCTAATGTTCCTGGCCTTTATAGGTGACTACACTCACTTCACCACAAATCCACTTAACCTGATTGGGCTGAGGGACTATAGGGTGAATTAATATCGCGTTCATCCAAAACAAGCTAAAATAACATTTATCCAATTAAAACAGACGGTTATGATTTTATTTTTTGTTAAGGATAATGCGTCACTCAATTTATTTAATACTTTTTCAGGGTGGTTTTAAAAAGTTATGCCTTAGAGACTGTAAACAGGTGAGGCAGGATGAGAACCTTTTGTGCGGAATACTCTGTATCTCACAGGGACAAAGGAAAAACCGTACAAATGGCGTACTGTCTGCACTGATCTGAGAAGCCAGCTGAGCAGATACTGTTGGGATAACCCTGGACGGGTAATGGAAGATATTCTGGAGGGGCCTTCAGACTTCGTGCTAGCGGATAGTCAGGGAAGAATTATCCGAAAGAGGTAAAAAAAGAGACCGCTACGTTATCCGTTACGGCCTCCTTCAAAAGATTAACTGGCAATCATCAGGTCTGTCTCTTATACACATCT
>NZ_JAELTL010000107.1:0-7188 GCF_016428815.1 Serratia sp. ASV30
ATCGTCGGCAGCGTCAGATGTGTATAAGAGACAGGTTCTAAACCCTTGGCCACAGGAGCTTCCACAGAAATAAAGCAAACGGAAAAATCAGGTTCTGAATATGATCAGGTTTATAACCTGAACATTAACCTTGACGCCCCTGTTGAAGCTAATGGTTTAAGCACCGGCGGTAATTACAGCGGCGATCTGGTCATGCTGTTTGAACCCGTAGTTACCGGGCCATAAGTTCCGTATGGCCACTTTGTCTAGCGAAGTGGCCTTTAACACTTTTTTATATTTAATTTGCCTGGAATGCATAATTAATGTTCATCAAGGAAAAGAAATGTTCTAAAAAAGGAGAGGTTTATCTGACGCTATGCCGGTCGATATTCCTGACGTTGATTATCACTACTCATGCGCAGGCTAATAACCCATTAAAATTCGTCTATGGTGTTCCAGCCGGTTTTAGCGAATCCGAAATTGATGACACCGCAAAATATGTTGCCACCATTGATGGCCTTACCTTGCCGGATTTTATCAGTTATTCACCACAACTGAATAAGCTCAGTTTTGATCAGGAAAAATATCGCAGCAATGCCGTTACCCCCGAAGTCATCACTAAAATGCAGAAAATATTCGATCAACTGGACTACAAAAAATGCCAGAACGGTTGCGATCTCACGCTGGAGGGTCAATACGTGACGGTGGATAAATTACGGCGTGCCATTACCCTGCGCAGCAGTGAAAGCGACTACATTTTGCCTGCAACCTCATTGGGATTGGTACACAACCAAAACGTGGATATCCGCACCTCCAGCGATCGTTATCGCGCCGCAAATATCAATAGTAATGCCTGGCTGGGCATGCCCTGGCAAAGTTTTGCCTACCTCAACTGGTACAGTAACTACAGCAGCATGCGTGGAGAAAACTCTCACCATCAGGGCATTTCAACCTACTACCTGCAAAAAAACTTTACCTCCACTTATTTACGTGCAGGCCGGCAGAACAGCATCGACTTTAACTCGGGCAGCGTTAGCACCACGCTCTCCCCCAGCTTTGATCAGTTTGTGACCCTCGGCAGCCAATCGAACCTGCGTGTCGGCGGCGACAACGGTGAGCTAGTGCTGTTCTCCGCCGCTGAGGGCAACTACGAGTTCTATCGCGATGGCCGTATGATCCTCAAGCGCCCGGCGGTTCTGGGGCGCAATGCTATCAGCGTTAACGATCTGCCAGGTGGCTACTATTCGGTCGAAGTTCGCTTGGTCGATCGGAACGGCAATATCATCAACCGCGAAAACCACGCCATCAGTAACGTCAATTTTGGCGGTTATCCCGGCTATGTAGCCTGGCATCTGACGGCGGGTAAAGATCTTGGCAACGATGGGCATTTGCTGGAAGGTGGTTTCAGCCGTGATGTGCTGTGGTTTTTCTTCAATGGAACCGTTATCAGAGGTTCACAAGGGAAATGGGCTACCGAAGGGAATATCACACGTCCAGGCACGCTGGGGGATGTCCAGATCGCGCCAACACTTGGAATAATGAGCGGTGAAAAGGGCACTGGGGGTTATCTCAACCTGTCGTTGAACGGTAACACACTGGGCAACCTTTCTTACAGTCGTTATCAGCACAATAACGTTTCTTATTACAGCTATGGCTCATCAAGCAGCGCGCTCTCTTACAGCCGTGGCCTGGGAGGCACGCTGCTCTCGTACAACTACAGCCAATACTCCAGTGGCGAATCGCATCAGGTTGAATCACGCTGGAACTATCGCCCCAATGGCCTGTGGTCAACCTTCTCACTGGGTGTACAAAAAGGGGGATACCGGCAGTCCGGCGGTAACTACGGCATTTTTTTCAATACGACCTGGACGCTGGATCGCGTACAGGGCAGTTTCTCCGCCGCGCGTTCCGGTGGACAAACCCAACTCAGCGGCGACTATCGCCATGCCAGTACCGATACTTTTGGCACTACCACGTTAGGCACCACCATCAGCCGAATTAGCGATACCAATAACGTGAACTTGTATGCCACTCGCGAAGGTAGCCGTGGCGATGTTGCGCTGAATCTGGGCCGTAGCGCGAGCAACAATAACGCCGATCTCAACTACCGCGGCATGGTTGCCGCCAATACCCGAGGGATCGCACTTGGCCGCTACAGCAACAGCGGTACCGCCATGTTGCTCTCTACCCCCAGGCTACAGGGGATGGATTACGGCTTTGAGGTTGAGGGTGCTCCCGTTGGCAGTGGCAGCGTTTACGCCGTGCCTATCAACAGCTATCGGGATATCGCTTTTGCCCGTGTCAATAGTCAGGATCGCGAGCAGGACATCAACGTTGAAGTGCCTGCCAATATCACACGCGCCCATCCAGGCCAGGTCTACGCAGCCAAAGCCAGCGTGGATATTAACCTGCTGTATAACGGATTTTTGCAAGACGCGCAGGGGAACCCGGTGAGTGGAACTGTCCAAGAAACCGGTGACATTGCCTACCCAAATGGCCTGTTCTCCATCGCTAGCAAGCAGCTATTACCCGCCATCGAGGTCGAAAACCAAAACCGTCGTTTTCGCTGCGATCTGAGCAAACCCAATAACAATGTTTACACCTGTTCGGCACTGTAGTGCCAGGCATTGCCCTACCGGAGTCATGATGAAAAAAACACTTTTACTGCTTCCCCTGTTGGCCAGCCTCAATGGCTTGCCTTTAAACGCCAGTGCGGGGCCACAATTGATGGTAACGCCAATCAGCCTCAAGGTTTTTAACCAGCATGAGCAACGCGTCTCGGTGCGTAACACCGGCGATGCCCCGCTCTATCTTTCGATCTCTCTGGCAAAGGTGGATAACCCCGGTGAAGCGCAGGAACACAAAACACTCATCAGCCAACTGCCACATCCAGAACTGATGGCCACACCCAACAAACTGACGCTGGGGCCTAACCAGTCGCGGGATATCCTCCTCACGTCGTTGCAAGAGCCAGCAAGCGAGACTGTGTATCGGCTTTATGTTGTCCCCGTTAAATCCCTGGAATTCAGCGGAGCCACAGACGATAAAATTACTGCCCCGGTGACGCTTTCTATAGGGTATGGCGTATTGATACGCCATCTGCCCGCCCCAGCCAATCAGCGCACTGCGCTGGAGCACCGTTGCGGCGTTAATGAGCTCACCTTGCTCAATAGCGGCAATACTCGTCTACTCCTGCGCCAGGTTAAAGCAACCCCAGCCAGTAATACGGTGACTGACGTATTGGCGCTGTTTCCCGGTACGCCACAGACCTTGAAAATCAGACAGTTTAGCGCCGATCTCGATGGCAAACCGGTTGAAATCACATGTCCCTGATCTTCTGGCGCGGGTTAAGCGTATTGATGGCGCTGCTGCTGGTACACAGCAGCTACGCGGGGGGGTTATTAAGCCTCTCACAGGCTGAGTTGACCGTCCCACTCCAAGGCCGGTTACCCGAACTGGTAGTGGAAAACCGCGGGGACGGGCCACTGTATCTGGAGGTCCGGCAGCAGTTGCTGACCAATCCGGGACTCCAACCCGAAACATTGATTGACGTAGGTCATACCGAGTCTCCCTCATTGCTGGTCATGCCATCGCGTCTGATCCTTGGCCCTGGTCAAAAAAGAACGATGCAGTTACGTGTGCTTTCAGCACCGGCGAAAACCCAGGTATGGCGTATCACATTTCGGCCACAACAACATCTGAGCGTGACCACCGCAGGATCAACGCCTGCAGGCCTGCCTTTGCTGGTCAGCATCGGCTATGGGGTGGTGATTTATCAGACAGGGAGTCAATCATGAAGCAGCGTTGCTCGCTAGCCTGCACACTGTTGCTGGCATCGGCCCTGCTCTCGACAGCCGGTGCCAATGTAGTGATGCTTAAAGGGAAAACGACCAGTCGCGTCAGCGCTACCGTCGTTAAAGCCAATCGACTCATCGTCAATGATGCCAACGGCGGTTGGTATACGCAGGAAATGGAGATGTTCCAGTACGGTGCGGCTAATTCCCCCTATCAAATCGAGTTGCCACTGCGCATCACCTCCAGCAACGGTGTTTTTCAGGTGAGCCTGGATGAGGCATTGATCCTCCGCCAAGCTCAAACGCCAGCACTGCAATTTCAGCCCGCCCAGATCAGCATGGCCAATGTGGGAAACGCAGCGCAAACACTGTCGGTAGGCGCACCGGTGCAGTTCCATAACCCCGCTTCGGCGCAGCCATTGCAGGACACCATGGGGGATTACACCCTCAACATCAGCGCACTGCCACCTGATGGGGATTTCAAAACTACGGCGGGGATTTATCAAGGGGAGCTGAAGCTCACTTTTGAACCTGTTGCCAAGGCGCAGCCATGAAGCCGCATCTTTTATCCTGGTTCCTCGGCCTGAGCTGCGCGCTTCTGCCCGTTGGCGCAATAGAGGCGGCGATCGACATTTCACCGAAACGCATTGAGTTGCGAGGTGACGAACCGCAGACCATCACGGTCAGCAATAATGGCGATCGGATTGAATACGTCACTATCGCAACCGAGTTAGTGACCAACCCAGGCGTTCACTTTTCCCAGGAACAACGTATTCCTCTGGGGCTGGTCCGCCAACCTACGCTGTATGCCTCGCCGTTCAAACTGACCCTCAGCCCGCAGCAGCATAAGGTGATCACCCTGCGGCCATTGAAAAGCGTGGAAAGCGAAACGGTCTATCGTCTCAATGTACGCCCAATAGTGCAGTTGCAGGGCACCTCAGCAGAACGTGCAGCATCGGGCATCGCCGTGAACCTGAGCTTCAGCGCGATCATACGCCAACGACCAGACCGCGAAAAAACCGGGCTTGATATCCAATGCGAACACGAGGGTGCACTCCTCACCGCAACGGGGAATGTCCACGTCACCCTCAAAGGAATACTGACTGACGGCCTCCCGGTTGCAGATCTCAACATCTACCCGGGAACACCGCAGCGCTTGCCGGGCAAACAAATCACCTTACCTGGCTATCGCGGTTGCCTCGCCAGTAAACGCACGGAAAAAGAGTTATGAATATTGCTATCTTCGATCAAAACCATTTCTACGCCAATGGATTGAAAGTGATCATCAATGAGTTTCTTTCGCAAGGCGCTAATATCACCATCAACGAGAGCTCCTTACTGAGCACAGCGCACCTGGTTATCCGCACGCCCGCCCTTTCAAGTTGGGAGGAATGGCAAAGCGCCTTTAACCATCCCCAGACGCTGTATATCTATCATCGCCTATTGCCCGCGGACCCGCTTCGCCGGGATAACGCACTGTATCGCGGTGATCCGTTAGGGATGACGTTAAACACGCTGAAGCAACATTTGCACCGTTGCCCTGATGAAGAAATTCCCCCTCCATCAATAAACCGCACGCTGTCAGATACCGAGATCCAAGTGCTCAAACTGATCAAGAGGGGTTGGTCTGACAGAGTGATTGCAGCTCATTGCCGGCTGCGCACCAAAACCGTCAGTCTGACACGATGCAACGCGATCAAAAAAATGGGGTTACACAATCGCCTTGAGCTTTATCAGTTGCTCAGCAAACTGCATTTCTAATTTGTCGAATCTAACAGGTATTATTATGAAACACCTTCCCATTCTTTTTTCATTGCTGCTTTTTAGCGCCGGTTCAGCCTTTGGTGACAACCTCCCAAGCAAACCCGACAAAGTCGTTTCTGATATCAGTAGCTGCCAAGTGACTAACATCGGCACCAATACCTGGAAAGCGACCTTTTCTGTCAACTGGTTGCCAATGCCGGTTGAAGCACCAGGAGGGGTTAATTGGAGCGTACGTGTCGGGAGGGGGTTGGTGATTTACCTCTATGATAGCAAAGGCAACGCCATCTCTACCTATATTCCTGCAACTGACGTCACTATGAACAGCTATCCCCCAGGAGGTGCTCAGGCCGCTTTTACGAAAGGTAAGGGCTTTCTGTCTTATGGACTCCAAGCATCCAATGGGTGGGGCAACTTTGCCGCCTATTCGACTAGCGTCGAGGTCAATGTAAAACGAACTGACGTGAGCATAATGGCTATATATCCCATGAATGTTTATAATTCAGGTATGGCATACGACCAAGCTGGTGCGGTCTATTTTGCAGCCTCACAGGCAACATCCAAGTGCCAACTGATGACCAACCCCGACACCCGCCCGGTGATCGTGAATCTTACGATGAATGCCCCTGACTGGGACTTAGGCGAGATCGCCACCGGCCAGCAACAGAAAGTCATGACCAACAACGCCGATCGCCTCTGCATCAGTTATCTTTCCACTGAAAGTGCCGGTAAGGATTTTATCGTTAATGCCACTAACGCTAACGGGATGGTGAATAATCGCTTTCTCCTCAAGCACAGCCTGACCCCCACCAATACGCTTCCCTATACCCTGACGCTGGACAGTATGGGCAAACAGATCCTGCTGCCGAATACTGACAATTCCAGCATCAGGTTTGAAGACAGCGGTAACCAAACCTGCTTTACACCCACGTTTGATCTGTATGGCAGTGACGACCAGGAGTTAGGCGACTACACCGACGTAATCACCTACGAGATCGTGGCCAAAAGTTAAACTATTCGACCTTGGTCAATATTTAGGCATACAAGTATGGTAAACCATAAGACACCGGAGTCTCGGTATTCTGGCGGGTAGACAAAGATGCAGATTATAGCGTACTCAATGACGTCGTTAGCCAAGGTGCCAATGTACATATAAACGAATCTGGCAGCCAAGGTTGCTAACCCAGGTCTTGACATTGATTTTACATTTCACGATTTGAAGGCAAAAGGCATTTCGGATCTGGAAGGTTCGCTCAGTGAGAAACAGGCGATATCTGGCCACAAAAATGCGAGCCAAACGGCAACTTATGACAGGAAAGTAAAAATTGTGCCGGTGGTAGGTAATCAATAAAAGTGAATGGATATGCTGCTTTCGGTTTTTATTTGCCGAAAGCATCTTCCGAACATCTTCTGAAACGTGATTTTTGGCACAAAAAAACCGCCTCTCGGCGGTACGACATTACTACATATTGCTTTGATTATTCTTAGTTTATTTTCCTGGTACCGGGGCGGGACTTGAAGAACATATTCATTATTTTGAAATTAAAGAAGTATTTTACAAGGCAACACACAATATACTGTCTCTTATACACATCTAAAAAGGGGGGGGGGGGGGGGGGGGGGGGGGGGGGGGGGGGGGGGGGGGGGGGGGGGG
>NZ_JAELTL010000108.1:0-7086 GCF_016428815.1 Serratia sp. ASV30
CCCCCCCCCCCCCCCCCCCCCCCCCCCCCCCCCCCCCCCCCCCCCCCCCCCCCCCCCCCCCCCCCCCCCCCCCCCCCCCCCCCCCCCCCCCCCCCCCCCCCCCCCCCCCCCCCCCCTTTTTCAAGCACAAGACGGCATACGAGATGATACCTCCTGTCTCGTGGGCTCGGAGATGTGTATAAGAGACAGGATTCAAAGATAGCGATTTATCTTTATCACATGATAGAAAATGTTGTTTCAACGCACTGTCGGCATGAAAATGCCAAGATCTATCCATGGCAACAATTTGTATCTAGTTAATAACCATATGTCGCTCATTATAACTCAGGTAAAGTATAAGTGAAAAAAATAAAATTCAAGGTGTGTTTATTCTTCGTGTCAGTATGGTTTTTCATGCCATTCTGTGCTCAAGCCTTCACATGTTCGGCCCAAACAACGGCGACTACACTCACCTTGCCCGATATTTCGATACGAAAAGATTTACCCGTCGGTTCACCGATTGGTAACTTAATTACTACAGATTTTATTGAGACATATAAGTGTACAAATACTGTCCCGCTCATCACTAGTCAGAGTTTTGGGATCAAAGCTGCTGGAACGTACGTAACGAAAATCGATGGTAAAAGAATCTACGCTACCGGTGTTGAAGGGGTCGGCTACGCAATTCAGGGGCAGTCAGGTAACACTTGTGGTACCTTAGCTTGGGTTGATGGAACCAATATGGGCGACACGAATGCAAATAACAGGCTTTTTTGTAATGCCAATGGCTTGTTATCAACCCAGGCGATAACAGGTCAGATCGGGGTACAGCTTTATAAAACAGCGCAGGTCACAGGCTCTGGTTCTGTACGTTCTCGACAAGTAGGTTCATTTATTATTTTTAATAATAGAACCAGCTGGACGCAACCAGAACCTACTGTATCTATAAATTCATTCAATATAAAAACACTGACCTGTAGCGTCGACAGCAGCACGATCAGTGTTGTAATGGGAGACGTAGATAGAAATGCATTTAAGGGCGTTGGTTCTTGGCCCGGAGATGCTAGAACTAAAGTTTTTACCATTCCTCTCACATGCGCAGCTGAAACACGGGTCACTGTCCAAATAGACGGTGATACTCCAAATGCAGCAGAGGGATTATTGAATTTAACCGCGTCGGGTAATAGCGCCACTGGTGCAGCTGTCCAGATCTTGCACGATAGCAAACCATTAGCACTCGGCAGCAAAGTCGAAATCGGTTTGTCCACATCAGGAAGTAACTCGCTCGCATTTCAGGCCCGTTATTATCAAACCTCTAATGATATAACCCCTGGAAAGGCAAATGCGACGGCGACATTCACGCTTACTTATCAATAACAACTTAGCTGTAGACAGTCACAGGGTTCAGTAGTAACCCTGTGCGCCCCTCGCCGTTCGATAAATGTCTGGAAATGATTGACGAAGCCAACAGAGGGCTACCGGCGTTCTACCGGAGCAGTTGCTATAGAGAGAGATTGCCGCGCCTGCGAGCGGATAATGAAGTGGCGTTTCTAGCGGATAATCACGAGGGTTTTACCCCGCGAGAGGAAGTCAGTTTGCGTTACGGCTAGTAGATGGCATTAGCGTTCTCAGAAAGTAGGATTTTATGAAGCGTCGATGTAAGGCTGTGATTATTGATAAAATCCATTAAAACAAAGTGTTAAGTGATTATTTTAAAGTGAGCGTTATTAAGGTCGTCATTCCGTATTAAGTTGAATGGAAAAGCCAGTGCAGGTAGACGAACCCGCTTTGATAAAGAGGCTTAACCTCATGGGTATCGGTATCCACGCAGGGTGGCCGCTACAGGATAAGAAATGTGGTGTTCTGATCCTGATTGCAGCCAGAAGTTAGATTTATTCAATAAAGCCTCTTTTTGAGTAAAGATACCCTGGAATTCGAATTAGATAATTGATGATGGTTTGCAGTGATAAGTTTTTCCTATAAGAGATGAATAAGATTATTTTAAATTAATTTGTCGTGGTTGCGTTGTTAACATGTGTGTGTAGTAGTCTGATTTTCATTGTTTTTTTTAATTTAAATAAGTTTTTTATATCGCTGATAAATAAAAATTACATTTACAGTATTATCTTTTTTTGTCTATATTAATCGCGTTAAATGACACCTCGCGTAAAGCGAAGAATATTCTTTTTGTGAATGCATTTCACAGAGACGTTATAGGACGCTATTGGCCGAGCGGTTATTTAACCGTAATGAATAGTATTGCATGGATTGATGTTTCGACGTCACGTTAAATCATAAATGCGCATTGGTCGCATTTGAAAGGAAAGTCTTAAATGAAAAAGAATATTATCGTTGCTACTTTGGTTGCTGCTGCCGCTATGGCCACTGTTTCTGCTTTTGCTGCTGATGGCCAGATTAATTTCACCGGTTCTGTAATCGATGCTGCTTGTAACGTTACTAATGCTACCAGCGGTTCTTTAGATGTTAGTTTGGGTAAAGTGTCTAAGACTGCGTTTGCTGCTGCGGGTGACAAAACTGCAGCTACCAAGTTCACCTTACAGGTGAGTGGTTGCCCAACAGGCGTAGACAGCGTCAACGTTAAATTCGACGGCACTACCGTTGCTGGTGACAACAGCGTTTTAGCCCTGACTCAGGACGCTGGCGTCGCTACAGGTGTGGGTATCCAGTTGGCTGACGCATCACAAAGCGTACTGCCGTTAAATACAGCTTCCACCAATTACGCTCTGACATCAGGTGCGGCCAACCTTGATTTCGTTGCGCGTTATATCGCAACGGCAGCAACCGTAACCAGCGGCCCAGCCAACGCAGTAGCAAGCTTCTCTATTGTTTATAACTAAGAACTAATCTGGTTGGCGATAATTATAAATAACGGGGCTATAGCCCCGTTATTTATATCATGGAGGATATAAAATATGAATTTCTCACCTGCGCTAATTTTAGCACTGTTATTTACCGCTCATATGTCACAGGCAGGTGTCATTGTAGGCGGAACCCGACTGATTTATGACGGCAATAAGAAGGAGTCTTCACTGAGCGTCAGCAACCCGGATAAAAAAGCGTATTTAGTGCAGACATGGGTTGAAAGCACCGATGGTGTTGAGAAAGCCCCCTTTATTGTGACCCCACCGCTATTTCGCTTGGACGCTGGGCAAGAGAACCTGCTGCGTGTAGTGCGTGCGGGCGGCAATCTACCAGAGGATAAGGAATCACTATTCTGGATGAACATCAAGGCCATTCCGTCGGCAGAAAAAGAAAGTGACAGAAATACGCTACAAATTGCCATCAAAACACGTATGAAGCTGATTTATCGCCCTCATGGGTTGAAAGGGGCGCCAGACAACATGGCCGACAAACTCACTTGGCAGCGCAGTGGTAATGAGCTTCGCGTGACCAACCCGACCCCGTACTACATGAACTTTCAAAAGGTAAAAGTGGCGGGTAAGGACGTGAAAGAGGCAACCCTTGTGGCCCCAGGCACTACTGCCCGCTTCGCCTTGCCTGCCGGTGTGAGTAGTGGAAGCGTGAGTTGGACCATCATCAATGATTTTGGCGGAGCCGGCAAAGAGCATACTGGCTCACTTTAAGTCACAAAGGGTACAGATAAAAACGCGGTAACTCAGAAAAGCCTTGAACGTTAAAACATCGGAAGAAAAGGCATTCTTCTGTAGGCCGCTGGAAAAATGAATGAATAGTGACAAAGGCCAAGTTAATTATATGACTAGAAATATGCAAAAAAGTCAGTCTTCACTGCGTGTCAGCCCGCTTGCGTATTTTATTGCAGTACACATGACCCTGTTGGGGGGGGGGTCCTTTGAAACACAGGCACGTGAGTTTTTTAACCCGGCGCTGCTGGAGACAGATAATCCACAACACGGGAAAACCGACCTGTCAGTGTTTGAAGAGCGGGCGATGCAGGCTCCTGGCTCTTACCGGGTAGATATCTATCTCAATAATGAACAGCAGGACACGCGTGAAGTTGAATTCAAGATAGGGAAAAGCGCCGAAGGTAAAGAGGGGCTGCAGCCTTGTCTGACGGTCGCTCAACTGAATGAAATGGGTGTTAAAACCGACCTGTTTCCTGCCATTGGGAAAGCTGAAGCACAGTGTGCCAACCTCAATGCCATCCCGCAAGCCAGCGCCGAGTTCCGCTTCAGTGCTCAACAACTCTTGCTGAGTATTCCCCAGGCGGCGATGTCGCAAAAAGCACGGGGCTACGTACCGGAAACCCAGTGGAATGATGGTATTTCGTCTTTCTTGCTGAATTACAGCCTGAGTGGTGCAAACACCGTTGCCCGTGACAATAACAACGGCGATAGCAATAGTCAGTTTGCCAACCTGCGGCCTGGCATTAACTTCGGCCCGTGGCGGTTGCGCAACTACACCACCTGGAACCGTGACAGCCAAGGTAAGAGTGAATGGAGCACAGTGTATACCTACGCCGCACGCAACATCGTTTCGCTCAAGAGCCAACTGGTGCTGGGGGACAGTACTTCACCAAGCGATGTGTTTGACGGCGTACCGTTCCGTGGTGCACAGATGGCGTCGGACGATGACATGATACCCGACAGCCTGAAGGGCTATGCACCATCAGTGCGGGGTATTGCCCGGAGCAATGCCCAGGTGACCATCCGCCAAAACGGCTATGTGATTTACCAGACCTTTGTGGCACCAGGGGCTTTTGAAATCAACGACATGTTCCCGACCGGCGGCAGCGGCAACCTGTACGTGACCATACGTGAGTCGGACGGCAGTGAACAGGAACTGGTGGTGCCATATGCATCACTGCCGGTGCTGCAGCGTGAAGGACGCCTGAAATACGCGGTGACCAGCGGGCAATACCGCTCATACGACAGCAGCGTGGAGAAAACCCCCTTCGGCCAAGCCACCGCAATTTACGGCTTGCCCTATGGGCTGACTGCCTACGGCGGCGGGCAGTTCGCCAACGAGAAGTACCACTCTCTGGCGCTGGGGATGGGAAAAAACCTGGGTGACTTTGGTGCCTTGTCGACGGATGTGACCCAGGCATGGTCGACCATGAAAGACCAACCACAGGAGAATGGTCAGTCGTGGCGTATCCGTTACAGCAAGAACTTTGTCCAGACCGGGACCAACTTTGCGATTGCGGGTTACCGCTACTCTACCGACGGCTACTACTCCTTGCAGGAAGTACTGGATACCCATCGGGACCAAGCCAGCCAACCGTTGGTTGAACGCCGCCGCAACCGTTCCGAACTGACCATGAACCAGAACCTGTGGGAAGGGGCGGGTACCCTTTCGCTGAGCTGGATCAGTGAAGATTACTGGAATAGCAATCGCACCATGCGCTCTATCGGTGCGGGGTACAACAACAGCTGGAACGGTATCAGCTATGGGTTGAACTACAGCTATAACGAGAACGCTACCGCCAGCGGCAGCAATGGCAGCGGGCGCGTGTATGACAAAGACCAGGTGTTTTCGCTTGGTGTCAGCGTGCCGTTGGACCGCTGGGTGAGGAATACCTACGCCAGCTACAGCCTGAATACCAGTCAGAAAGGTGGGACCACCCACACTGCGGGTATGAATGGAACGGCCCTGGCCGCTAATAACCTGAGTTGGGGGGTGCAGCAGGGGTACGGTACCAACGGTGTGGGTAACAGCGGCAGTCTGAATGCCGATTACCGTGGTACTTATGGGCAGGTGAATGCCGGTTATGGTTATGACAACAACAGTCAGCGCCTGAATTACGGAGTGCAGGGGGGGGTTGTCTTGCATGAGAACGGTGTGACCTTCGGTCAATTACTTGGGGAAACTGTGACACTGGTGAAAGCGCCGGGTGCCGTAGGTGTCGATGTCGGTGGCCAAACTGGGGTGAAAACCGACTGGCGGGGTTATGCCATAGTGCCGTACAGCAGCCCATATCGTAAGAATCAGGTGCGGTTAAATACCGAAACACTGCCGGACAATGTCGACCTGACGCTGTCGAGCCAGAACGTGGTTCCAACGCGAGGGGCGGTTATCCGCGCCGACTTTGCTACTAACGTGGGGCAGCGTGTTTTGATGACCTTGCTTAAGGTTGGCAGTGTACCAGTGCCATTTGGCGCAACGGTCAGTGACCCGATGCAGAAGACAGCGCAGGGCTTTATCGTGGGCGACAACGGTCAGGTGTATATGACGGGGTTGGCGGAGAGCGGCTCCCTCAATGTGCAATGGGGAACCGAAGCAGATCAGCGGTGCCAGGTGAATTATACGCTGGCGAAACAGACAGTAGAGCATGCCAGGGTTCAGATCCTGAACGGGCAATGCCGGTAAGGGAAGTGTGATGGGAATGAAAAAGATAGCGGCGATTGTGTTCTGTATGCTCGCGGGCATGAATATGGCCCAGGCGGCGTCCGTCTGGGGGTCCTGTACTCCTGATAAAGGGACACAAGTTTTTGGTTTTGATTTTAAGCCAAAAATTGCCACGGTGGCAGAGAATCAGGCGGGACTTACTAAGGCAAGAATATATAACTGGAATCTGGGAGGAACATATCCTGGTACGTGTAACTGTGGCACTAATGAGGGAGGCAATAACTACTACAAAGCCGAGATACCGGGCTTGGTATTCGATCGCACTCTGAGTGGCCTGAATTATTATGCAATAAATAAATATCTCTCCATCGCCAGTGAACTGTATATTGGCGGGAATGTTAAAGATTACGTTGCCACACCTATAAACGATTATAGTAATAATTCTGGCACCATGTGTGCAGTTTCCTCGAATTATGCATCAGGTAGCCAAGGGTATGTTTCTTTATATTTTATCCGTCCTTTTGTAGGGGAAGTAGTGATTCCGCCGACGCCAATACTGAAGATCTATGGCACAAAAATAAAGGGACGCTATGACACGATACCGTTGGCACAGGTCACCATGAGTGCAACGGTAACTGCTGTCTCTTATACACATCTCCGAGCCCACGAGACAGGAGGTATCATCTCGTATTCCGTCTTCTGCTTGAAAAGAGGGGGGGGGGGGGGGGGGGGGGGGGGGGGGGGGGGGGGGGGGGGGGGGGGGGGGGGGGGGGGGGGGGGGGGGGGGGGGGGGGGGGGGGGGGGGGGGGGGGGGGGGGG
>NZ_JAELTL010000109.1:0-6917 GCF_016428815.1 Serratia sp. ASV30
CCCCCCCCCCCCCCCCCCCCCCCCCCCCCCCCCCCCCCCCCCCCCCCCCCCCCCTTTTAGATGTGTATAAGAGACAGAAACTATATTTCCATCACTCTTGGCTTCAACATTAAGCCTTAGTAAGGCTTCGGTATTAGAGCAGCGAACGTTAAAACGCCAATCATGGAACTCAATTGAAAGACCATCAGTTTTGTCAACGACTGCATTAAGCCCATAAATAATTTCTATTTCTTTTAGCAGGCTTTCAGCGCTGCTGACTTTATAATTGATCTCCCCGCTACATGGGTACTGGGCAATACGCTCCCCAACCAACTGGCTCAACGCCTTTCCTTTAGCCGAAAGCAAACTTGCCACCAACAACCACGGGATCATCCCACTATCACAGTAGGCGAAGTCGCGGAAATAGTGATGCGCGCTCATTTCCCCACCGTAAACGGCATCTTCTTTACGCATACGCTCTTTGATAAATGCATGACCGGTCTTAGACATAACCGGTACCCCGCCAGCCTGGTTGACAATATCAATGGTATTCCATGACAACCGCGGGTCGTGAATAATCTTGGCACCGGGATTGGTTTGTAAAAATGCTTCGGCTAATAAACCAACGATATAGTAGCCTTCAATGAAGGTTGCGTTTTCATCAAATAGGAAACAGCGATCGAAATCGCCATCAAACGCGATCCCCATATCAGCCTGGTGCTCCAATACCGCTTTTGCGGTATCAGCACGACACTCTGGCAACAAGGGGTTGGGAATACCATTTGGGAATTGGCCGTCCGGCTGGTTATGGACCTTAACAAAGGAAACGGGCACATTATCTTGCTTGAAACGCCGTTCAATCTCATCGATCACATGGCCGGCAGCACCATTCCCTGAGTTGATCACCAACTTCATTGGGCTTAGCGTCTTGGTATCAATGTACCCTAACAGATGATCTACATAATCATTCAGAATGGAGATCTGCTGATAGCTACCACGTTTGCTTTCATCAACCGGAGCGAAGTTATTCACTTCGGCCAATTCCTTAATCGCAAACAGGCCTGTGTCGCCACTGATAGGTTGTGCATTCTCACGCACCAGCTTCATACCGTTATAGTTCATAGGGTTGTGGCTTGCTGTAACCTCGATTCCACCATCCATATTGAGATGGAATGTGGCAAAGTAAACTTCCTCTGTCCCACTTAGCCCAATGTCAAAAACATCAGCTCCGGCATCACGCAGGCCATTAGCCAAAGCCAATTTTAATGCTTCACTAGTCAAACGCACATCGCCACCCACGATAATGCGCTTTGGCTTTAAATATTCGCCATAGGCTCGCCCGATGCGGTAAGCAATATCTTCGTTTAACTCTTCACCAAGTTGACCGCGAATATCATAAGCCTTAAAGCATGTTAAACTGTTCATTAAAACCTCAAAAATTAGCAACGCCCGTAGTGATCTTTTATGCGGATAACGTCGTCGTCCCCAAGATAAGAGCCAGACTGAATCTCAATCAATTCTAGCGGAATGTTTCCTGGGTTTTCTAAACGATGGATAACCGCAACTGGGATGAATGTTGACTGATTCTCGGTAATCAAGAACGTCTTATCGCCAGTAGTCACTCTCGCGGTGCCGGAAAGCACGACCCAATGCTCAGCGCGATGGTGATGCATTTGCAAAGAGAACGCCTCACCCGGATTCACAGTAATACGATTGACGTTAAAACGTTTCTCGGCAACCAAGATGTCGCAACGCCCCCATGGACGATACACTTCACGATGCCGGCGATATTCACTACGCTTGTTCTTCTTCAGATGTTCAACAATCTTTTTAACATCTTGAACCTTGGATCTATCGACTACCAGAACGGCATCTTTGGTGTTAACAATCACCAGGTTTTCAACACCTACAGCAGCGACAAGCTTCTCGTCAGTGTTGATGTAGCAGTCACGGGAGTCATAGAGGAAAGTATCCCCGGTTAGCGCATTACCCGCCGAGTCTTTCTTGCTTACTTCCCACAACGCCGACCAAGATCCGACGTCACTCCAACCAGCATCTAGAGGAATGACCACCGCATCGTGAGTCTTCTCCATTACCGCATAGTCAACCGAGTCATCCGGGCAGGCAGAAAACGCATCGCGATCAACATTGATAAAGTTTTTATCGCATTCGGTGTTATCAAGCGCATCACGGCAAGCCGCAAGGATATCTGGGCGGAATTTTTCCAGCTCTTCCAGATAGCGCTTGGCACGAAACATGAACATGCCGCTATTCCAGTAGTATTCACCGGTTTCGATATAGCTTTGTGCCGTCTCGCTGTCAGGCTTCTCTACAAACCGTTGAACAGGCGCAGCCACCGAACCATTCTTACATTCCCCACGTTGAATATACCCGTAACCCGTTTCCGGCCCGGTGGGGACGATACCAAAAGTGACCAGACTCTTTGCAGCCGCATGTGGCAGTGCCAGGTCAATGGCACGATGGAATGCTTCGACATCGTTGATAATGTGGTCGGCCGCCAACACCAGCATGATAGGGTCGTTGCCCTGGGCAATGGCATTCAATGCGGCCAAGGCTATCGCCGGAGCCGTGTTACGCCCTACCGGTTCCAGAATGATGTTGTGGGATAACATGTCGATCTGCCGAAGTTGTTCAGCAACCATAAAGCGGTGATCTTCGTTACAGATTACAACAGGCTCACTGACGCCGACACCATCAAGCCGCTTTAACGTCTCTTGCAGCATTGAATGGATGCTATGCAAACGCAGAAATTGCTTGGGATGGAGTTCACGGGACATTGGCCATAAACGACTGCCAGTGCCGCCTGCCATAATTACGGGTAGTAACATTATTTATCCTTTATTACGTTAAGCTGAAAAGCTTCAAGTAATACAATCACTTAATAAAAATACGCCAATCGCAGTCTTTAACTCGCTTTCTTAGATCATCACTCAGTCTTAATCCTCTTGGCAATCAGTATGCCATTATTCCGATTTTCACCCAAACCCTCATACTTTGTTACATCATGAAGTATAATGGTTGACCGTAGAGGTGAGGTCAAAAAACAACCAAAAAGCCATTTTACTCACAGCCAGATCAAAAAAGCACGCTACCGCCCTTGGCTCAACAGCTACCAATAGACTGAAAATAAAGTATAAATTTTGCGTTTTGTCCAATCCTTACGCTAAGTTAAGCATACAACAAGGCACACGATCATTACTTAAACGCGTACTTATGCCCATTGGACGAGATTTTTGTTGCGTATGCTACCACCTAAGCGGACAAAACACCTGTACATTGTCCGCTCTTTCAGTTTAATCTGAAGACGGTTGTTGGTTTATTGAGCTACCCGCCTGCTCTATTAGCAAATTTTTTTTATATCAATTAATTAAGATCGAAGAAATCCATAAATTCTGTAACAAAGCCTGCAAATAGATAGCCGCCTTATCATTGCAAGGGCGAAAAAAAAGCCCATAAATGGGCTTTTAAGAATGCGTTATATTAAAGAATTTTCTTAGTTTTTACTAGTGTATCCCTGTGGGTTGTTCTTCTGCCAGTTCCAGGTATCACGCATCATCTCGTCGATACCACGACTCACTTCCCAGCCCAACTCTTGGCGCGCCAGGTTGGCGTCGGCCCAGAATGCTGGTAAATCACCATCGCGGCGCGGCAAGATCTGATAAGGGATAGCGACACCGGAGGCTTTCTCGAAAGCATGCACCATTTCCAACACGGAGAACCCAATACCGGCTCCCAAGTTGTAAGCCTTGAACCCTTCGACCTTCTTCAAATGATCCATTGCCATCAGGTGGCCTTCCGCCAGATCCATCACGTGAATGTAGTCACGCACGCCGGTACCGTCTTCCGTTGGATAATCGCCACCGAAAACACCCAGCTTCTCCAGCTTGCCGATAGCAACCTGCGAGATGTAAGGCAACAGGTTGTTAGGGATGCCATTGGGATCTTCGCCGATCAGGCCAGACTCATGAGCACCAACTGGGTTGAAGTAACGTAACGCGATAATCGAGAACTGCGGCTCAGCCTTCGCGAAGTCCTGCAGGATCTGCTCAACCATCAGTTTTGATGTGCCATACGGGCTAGTCGTACCACCAATAGGCGTGGTTTCAACATAAGGTACTGGAGAGTTAGCACCATAAACAGTGGCCGAAGAGCTGAAGATAAACTGGTGAACTCCGGCACGACGCATCTCATCCAGGAGCACCAGGGTGCCAGAGACGTTGTTCTGATAATACTCTAACGGTTTGCGGGTGGACTCCCCTACTGCTTTGAGGCCAGCAAAGTGGATCACCGCTGAGATACGGTGGCCATCGAAGATACGGTTCAGACACTGCGGATCTTGAATGTCGCCTTGGTAGAAGATGGCTGCTTTACCTGTTAGCTGCTCCACACGGTGCAGTGACTCTTCGGATGAGTTCGAGAGGTTGTCTAGAACCACAACCTCCTCTCCTCGTTCCAGCAGGGCCAGAACGGTGTGGGAACCGATGTAGCCGGCTCCGCCGGTGACTAGAATTGCCATTGTTACCCCTTTTGTGCGCGCTGGGCGCGCATAGAATCAGAAACCTGTAGCCTTCTATTCTACTCATTAAAAGTTTAGCGACTAGCGGATTTAGTGTAACTATTGGATAATTAAATAAAATAAGAAAGGAGTCTTACAGAAATAATTCACGAAAATCAAAGTGTAAAAATAACCTCTATAAAAGATTAACATAACAATAGAGAATTCAGTCTTTTTACAATCAACTACACGACCCTACTCCAGTAAAAAATAGACACATTTTAAAACATGAAGATTCTGACAATAATAAAAATCACCATGGAAAATCACTTCAATTGCTCTTCTAACATTAATGGATTTCGCTTTCTATTTTTTATTTTTTTAGCTGGAGAGCCAAAATATATAGACCACTCTTCTGTGTGCTTCATTATGAGAGAATTTGCACCAACCGCAGTTCCTTCTGCGATAATTACTTTTGGCATAATAATAGACTGAGAACCAATAATCGCATGGCGGCCTATAGAAACCTCCCCTGATACAACACCTGTTAAGTTCGATGGTACAGTTGGGTTTGTCATAAAATTGCCACTATAGTCGTCACTTTTTGAATATATTTTTACTGATTGAGACAATCCACAAAAATCCTGCATGACCACACCTGCCCCGGCGAAAATAGCAGAATACCCCCCAATATGCACATATGAACCAATATTTAAAAAACCATCTCCTGCAGCAATAATTGTGGAGAAACCATCAATTCTTACGTTATCACCGATCCTAACATTCTCAATACCAACGATTGTACAGTTTTTTGCTATCAGTACATTTTTACCGACTGATTTTATTCCGTAACTCCTAAGATCATACTCATTATAGTATCCAGGGTTAAAAACCTCATTATTCATATTAAATCTCCGTAAAATACAGGACAAGTGAAATAACCGAAGAGTATTGCAACTAAGTAAGTGGAATCGTACAACAAAAAATGCCCATCACACTAGGATATATCGAAGTTAATGTATAAAAAATTTCTTCAAATTACTATAAACACATACATTTTAAAACTTTATATGAAAAATATATTTCAATTTTTCTTTAAAAATTTAACATTGGCGTTTTTATCAGTTGCGTATGCATTCCGTTTAACATCAATCACCTTCATATTAACTGTAAGGTGGTTACCTTCGCCTCCTGAAAAAATACCTTGGGGCGAATTTACAATTGACCCATTTAGAGTTCCATCTATTCTCCCAAATAGCCTGACATCATAACCACCAGTTTTCAAACCATTATTACACCCTACATAGTTGACAACGAGACCGCGAAGATATTTCTCAGTTGAGGCATTATTAACAGCAAACCCATAGTTATCACAGCGAGTGCTTTTACTAATTATATTTACATTTTCCATTTCATCAATTGTTCCCTCTCGCAACTCTATATAAGTTCCTATCCAAGAGCAACCATCAGTGACTGAAACCCCTTTAATATCTTTTGTCACACCACCTATATTTGAGATAATATAGGTACCATTACCAGAGTGAGTATTTTTAGTATATGCTTCGAAATTTATTCTCTCACTATTATAGATTACCAAGCCATTGCTCAAATTATTATTTGAAATCACCCTAACGATTCCATCACTATTATTAGGTTCTATTTCAACAGTTGCATTCGTATTATACTCACCTATTACATCTATATTAAAGCGTAGAGAGTTTAATAACTTAATACCAGCTCCATAAGCCAAATCGCTAGGTGTAATATTAGGAACAACTTGACCTGATTGAGTAAGGCGCCCAGTAACTTTGATATCTGTAGTATGCTCAATCCAAATATTGAACGAACAGCACGATATATCAGCATCTAAGATATTTACTTTCGATGCATTAAATACGAAAATGCCAAAATCCTGACACTGACATATAGCATACCCAAGGAAATCAGTTTCATTAAAATGATGATTTTGTATTTTACCAATCGGATTATTACCAGATATTTTTGGTTGGTATATATTGAAGGGTCCTTCACCCGTGAATTTCAAGATGCTAGATTTATTATCGTTATACCCTATACGAACAGGAGTTCTCCTAGTTAAAAGAGCATGGTTACAAAACATATCAATTGGTTTTGTTCGAGTCCAAGTATGAGCTCCCCCCCCATCCTGAACGAAATCATTATAATAAATCTTTGAATTATCGAAGTAAACTTTACCGAATGCAGGTACTGAGTCCAACATGTTTTGTATGTTTAGATATTAGTTATCAATACATTTAACCATAGCATCTAAAATTTGATGTGATTATTTATTATTATCAACAACTAGTTGCAAATACCAAGTTTCATTTACTTTTAATGATATCACTCCATAATCGAGATCAATTAATGAGTTGTGTGTTTTATAAAGAACTCCGAGACAACG
>NZ_JAELTL010000010.1:0-122710 GCF_016428815.1 Serratia sp. ASV30
CCCCCCCCCCCCCCCCCCCCCCCCCCCCCCCCCCCCCCCCCCCCCCCCCCCCTTTTTAGATGTGTATAAGAGACAGGGATAAGGCTGCTTCGAAATTATGAAGAGATAAACAAAGTTCAATAGCACCAATCTGGCTAAAATGAATTAAATCATTGGGATGACAGCCAAGCAGCTCAGCCGCTCTTGGCAGGTGGCAAAACTCTAGTGCTGGAATGTTATTACGTTCCCAGACGTTATTATTTTTGTTCATAACGTTACCTTTCACGCGCGGCCTTAAAAAGTTATTGAGCCAGGCGGTAAGGTTTCCCGCTTTTCACTCCGTCGAGCTATTCTCAATCCATTCTCATGATAGCTTATGTATCTTCTTGATGGGTGTCACGTTGTATTCTTCGCCGAGCTCTAAGGCCACCAGCAACGCTGCCCATTGCGCCAGTGCTGTTTTCCGTTCGTCAAAGTATTGATGCCGGTTGTAGATGCCCTCAACGCCTCTTATGCGGTGATTCAGGCAACGTTCAGCAACCACCGGGTCAACCCCCAACGCTGCGAGGTGAGTGCGTGCTGTACGCCGGAAGTCGTGGATCGTGTAGTTAGGTACATCCGGCATCTCTGCCCGTACCTTTGCCAGTGCCACAGGTAGGGTACTTTCCTGTATGTGGGGAATCATTCTGTTTTGCATCTTTCTGGCTGGCAGTACCCAGGCGCTATTACATGAGAACGTGTGAAGCTCTCTCAACCATTGAACCGCTGGTGGCGGTAATGGGATGTCAATAGCATCGCCGTTCTTGCTGCGTTCCTCTGGCAGATGCCAGATAGCAGCATCTAGATCGAATTCTTCCCACCGTGCGGCGCCTAGCTCCATCTTACGCACACATAGGGCCAGCAATAGCTTGAACGTGAGTTCGTTTTGTCTGCTGAATCCTTTGGCGGTTCGCATAGCCTGGAACAGTCGGATAAGTTCTTCACGAGTTAACCACCTGTCTCGCGCTACCTCTTTCCCTCCAGCATCGGAAACTTCAAAGGCCGAACAGGGGTTAATCTCCAGTGCGTGCCGTTTAATGCCGTAATCGAATATGCGGCGCGTCCATCTTAAAACGTCGGTTGCTATGGTCGGTGCTCCACGATCAACAATGCTTTTCAGCATGTCGTCAATGTGGCGGGGTTTTACGTCCTCGACCTTCATATGACCAATAGACGGATTTATGTCTTTGTCGATACGGCGGCGCAGTATGTCCGGGTGCTTCCAACGTGGCAGGATCTGGCGCTCAAAGTATTCTGCGGCAAGTGCTGACACTTTTAGAGCGTGTTTCTCCTGCTCCATCCTTTGCAGTGCTTCGGATTTACGTTCCTGTTTTTCTCCGGCTACGTCATAACCCAAGGCAACGCGAGCAGAAAGCTCTTTGGTTGTCTCCCGTGCTTTAGCTAACGACAGCTCGGCATAGGAACCGATCATCATTACCCGTGACTTTCCGGCAAATTTATACCGGAAGCGCCAGACGGGCGTTTGATAGTTTTCCCGATAGGAAAGATAAAGCCCGTTACCGTCTGAGCGTCCCTCAAACCGTTCCCCAGCTTTTATCCATGCCCGTATCTGCATATCTGTGAGCTTTGCCATTGTGCCGCCTGAACCTCAAATAGTGGTGTACACCTAATGCGGTACACCTTTTCCTTAGGGGTACACCCAGGTGTACACAACAATGGTGCGCTTTCTTGATTCTTTATGCTAGCTCATGACAACAAAAAAGCCCGCTGTTATGCGGGCCTTATGGTTTTGTGCAGCGTCTTGATTCTTCCTGAAAACTTACTCGATATTCTGAATTTGCTCGCGCATCTGCTCAATCAACACCTTCAGCTCAATCGCTGAGGTAGTCACTTCGGCATTGATCGACTTGGACGCCAGCGTATTCGATTCGCGGTTGAATTCCTGCATCATAAAGTCGAGGCGACGGCCAACGGCTTCTTTCTTCTTCAGGATGTTGTGCGTCTCTTTGACGTGCGCTTCCAGGCGGTCCAGCTCTTCGGCGACGTCGATACGCTGTGCCATCAGCACCAGCTCCTGCTCCAGGCGAGTGTTTTCCAACTGCACCTGGGCTTCTTCCAGCTTGCTGACCAAACGTTCGCGCTGCCATTGCAGGATATTAGGCATCTGGGCGCGTACTTTGATCACTTCGGCGCTCACGCCGTCGAGGCGTTGCTCGATCAGAGCTTTCAGCGCGGTGCCTTCGCTTTCGCGTGCCACGATGAAATCATCCAGTGCGCCTTCCAGCGCCTGCATCAGTTCGTTGCTGATGAGGTCCAGATCCTGTTCCTGAGCGGACATCACGCCCGGCCAGCGCAGGACGTCGATTGGATCGATTTCCCCTTCGTCGCTCTGCATTTTGACCCAGTTGGCGGCTTCAACCAGCTGCTTGGCCAGTTTTTCGTTCAGGATCATCGAGCTTTGTGCGCTTGGGTCGAGCTCAAAGCGCAGGTTGCACTCCACTTTGCCACGCGTCAGGCGGCCACGGATACGCTCGCGGATCACTGGCTCGAGGCTGCGGAACTGCTCAGGCAAGCGGATGTAGGTTTCTAAATAGCGTTGGTTAACGGAACGCAGCTCCCAAGCTGCGCTGCCCCATTCACCCTTGATTTCACGCCGGGCGTAGGCGGTCATGCTGCGGATCATTGTGCGTACCCGTAAATAGGAAAAGATGGAACGATTATAGCGTTGCACCTGCGGGCAGGATAGGCATAACGTCACGAAGCCCGTATAATGCGCAGCCAAACGTTAATAAGAAGCCGGAGAGAGCCCATGCGTCCTGCAGGCAGAGCACCACAACAAGTTCGCCCCCTGACACTGACCCGTCACTACACGAAACACGCTGAAGGTTCAGTGCTGGTTGAGTTTGGCGATACCAAAGTTTTGTGCACCGCCACGGTAGAAGAGGGCGTTCCGCGCTTTTTGAAAGGCCAAGGGCAAGGGTGGATCACCGCAGAATACGGCATGTTGCCGCGTTCGACCCACAGCCGTAATGCCCGCGAAGCGGCCAAAGGCAAGCAGGGTGGCCGTACGTTGGAGATCCAGCGTCTGATCGCTCGTTCACTGCGTGCCGCGGTGGATCTGAAAAAGCTCGGTGAGTTCACCATCACTCTGGACTGCGATGTGCTGCAAGCCGATGGTGGCACCCGTACCGCTTCTATCTCCGGAGCCTGTGTGGCACTGGCCGATGCGCTGAATGCGCTGGTTGCGGCCGGTAAACTGAAAGCCAACCCGATGAAAGGGATGGTGGCCGCAGTTTCTGTCGGTATCGTTGGCGGCGAAGCGCTGTGCGATCTGGAGTATGTGGAAGATTCCGCCGCAGAAACCGATATGAACGTGGTGATGATGGAGGATGGCCGCATGATCGAGGTGCAAGGCACCGCCGAGGGTGAGCCGTTCAGCCACGATGAGCTATTGGCGCTACTGGCGCTGGCCCGAGGGGGCATCGAAACCATCTTCCAGGCGCAGAAAGCGGCGCTGGCAGACTGATTTTTAAAGGCGACCAAGCAGTCGCCTTTTTTATGCCCGGAAATCGGGCTGCAATAGAACTAAAGTTACCGACCAAATTAGGAGAAGCAGTAATGAAAGCCTACCAGCGCCAGTTTATCGAGTTTGCGCTCCGCAAGCAGGTATTGAAATTCGGCGAGTTCACCCTGAAATCCGGCCGTACCAGCCCCTATTTCTTCAATGCCGGCCTGTTTAATACCGGGCGTGATCTGGCGCTGTTAGGGCGTTTTTATGCCGAAGCACTGGTGGATTCCGGCATCGAGTTCGATCTGCTGTTTGGCCCAGCCTACAAAGGTATCCCGATCGCGACCACCACCGCAGTGGCATTGGCAGAACATCACAATCTCGATGTGCCTTATTGCTTCAACCGTAAGGAAGCCAAGGAACATGGCGAAGGCGGCACGCTGGTAGGCAGCCCGTTGCAGGGCCGCGTGATGCTGGTGGATGATGTGATCACCGCCGGGACGGCCATCCGCGAATCGATGGAAATTATCAGTGCCCATAACGCCAGCCTGGCTGGTGTGCTGATTTCTCTCGATCGTCAGGAGCGTGGCCGTGCCGACATTTCTGCGATCCAGGAAGTGGAGCGTGATTATCACTGCAAAGTGATCTCGATTATTACGCTCAAGGAGCTGATTGCTTATCTGGAAGAGCAGCCGGAAATGGCCGAAAGCCTGGTGGCAGTGCGAGCCTATCGCGAGCAGTACGGAGTTTAAAATAATAGCGCCGGGTTGAACCCGGCGATATTTGTTACTGCAGTTGCGCGGCTAGCAGCGGCCAGCGGGCATCGAAATCCTGCGTTGGGCGGTAGCGGAATTCAGAGCGAATATAGCGCGACAACATCCCTTCACAGAAGGCCAGTATCTGGCTCGCCAGCAAGGTTTCATCGACGATAAAGCCCTTCCCTTCCCGGAGTTTACGTTCCTTCAATACCTGACGCAGTTGCGCTTCAATACGCTCGAACAACTGGTTGATCCTGCCCTGAAGGCGATCTTGCTCAAACATCAGCGCGTGGCCGGTCATGATCCTGGTCAGGCCTGGATTGCGTTCTGCAAACCCCAGAACCAACAGCACAATCAGGCGTAGGCGGTTGAACGTCTCTTTTTCATCCTGCAAGATCAGGTTGATGCGCGTTATCAGGCTATCTTCAATAAACTCGATCAGGCTATCAAACATCCGCGTCTTGCTGGGGAAATGCCGATAAAGGGCAGCCTCAGAGACACCAACGTTTGCGGCAAGCTTGGCTGTGGTAATGCGCTGGCTGCCGTCGCTGGATTCCAGCATCTGGGCTAACGCCTGCAATATCTCCTCACGCCGATTCCTTTTGGTATTTTCTTTTTCTGCCATGTTTGATTAGACCCTTGCTAAAACGGCTTATCCCCTCAATCTCTTCGGGTATAGATTTGCGAAAACCCGCGCACCGGCCGTTGCAGAGTAAACTCTGTGCGGCTTATAAGATCGCTGTTGTACGGTGTAATGGTTAACGGTCTTGCAGACCCTTATTCTCCGTGCGTTACTCTCAATTGCCAAACCAACCGTGCCGCATTGCATGCGGCGCGGTTACAGGCGCCATCCCTGTAGATCATCTTGTTATGGGTGCGATCTATTGGCGGCCAGAGTGGCCAAAACCACCGGTGCCCCGTTCGCTGCTATCGAACTCTTCCACCAGATTAAACTCGGCTTGCACCACCGGCACAAATACCATCTGTGCGATGCGTTCACCTGGCTCGATGGTGAAGGATTTCTGGCCACGGTTCCATACGGACACCATCAGCTGGCCCTGATAATCGGAGTCGATCAGGCCAACCAGGTTACCCAGCACTACGCCGTGCTTATGGCCCAGACCGGAGCGCGGCAGGATCACTGCAGCAAGACCGGTATCGGCGATGTGGATAGCTAGGCCGGTAGGCAGCAGGGTGGTTTCGCCTGGTGCCAGCTCAACCGAGCTGTCCAGACAGGCGCGCAGATCAAGCCCGGCAGAGCCTGGGGTGGCATAGGTTGGCAATGGGAAATCTTGACCGATACGTGGGTCAAGGATCTTAACGTCGATTTTTTTCATCATAACGGCTGACTATCTCGTCTAGTAAACGTTGGCCAAGGAGTGCCTTGTCGCTATGCGGCAGGCGCTTGTCTCCATCCTGCCAAAAAAGATGCAGGGCATTGGTATCACTGTTAAAACCGTGCTCTGCAAGCGATACATCGTTAGCGCAGATTAAATCCAGTTTTTTACGCAGTAGTTTTTGTCGCGCATATTCTTCCACATTCTGGGTTTCAGCCGCAAACCCGACGACAAAGGGACGATTTTGGCTCATCGCGGCAACGCCCGCGACAATATCCGGATTCTTGATCATCTTGAGGATGATTTCATCACCCTGCTTTTTGATTTTCTCATCGGCAATCTGTTCTGCCCGGTAATCCGCCACGGCGGCGCAGGAGATAAAGATGTTCTGCTGCGCGGCGTGCTGTTGTACCGCTTGCTCCATTTCCAGCGCGCTGACGACATCCACACGGGTTACCCAAAGCGGAGTAGGCAGGTTGACCGGCCCGGCGACCAACGTGACTTGCGCACCGCGAGCGGCGGCGGCCTTGGCGATAGCAAAACCCATCTTGCCGGAGCTGTGGTTGCTGACGAAACGCACCGGATCCAGTGCCTCACGGGTGGGGCCCGCGGTGATCATAATCTTTAAATGTTGCAGATCCTGCGGCGCAGAGAAATGAGCGTTAGCCCGTTCCACTATCGCCAACGGATCCAGCATGCGGCCAGGCCCGATATCACCACAGGCCTGGCTCCCGCTGTCTGGCCCCCACAGCAGCACACCACGCCCTTGTAGGGTCTGTAGATTGGCCTGAGTAGCGGCAGCGCGGTACATCTGTTGGTTCATGGCCGGTGCTGCCGCGATCGGGGCATCGGTAGCCAGGCAGACCGTGGTCAGCAAATCGTTGGCCATGCCGGCGGCAACGCGGGCCAGCAGATCGGCGGTGGCCGGGGCCAGGATCACCAGATCGGCCCATTTGCCCAATTCAATATGGCCCATGGCGGCTTCTGCTGCGGGATCCAGCAGATCGTCGAAAACCGGATAGCCGGAAACGGCCTGCAGCGTCAGTGGGGTAATGAAGGCTTTGGCAGCGCTGGTCATCACCACTCTTACCTCGGCGCCTCTGTCGCGCAGGCGGCGCACCAGCTCAGGACATTTGTAAGCGGCAATACCGCCACTGATGCCAAGCACAATATGTTTGCCGGAAAGTCCCGTCATCATGATTGTCCGATTGAAATCCGAAAGAGGCGAACATTTTAGCATAACCGCCGCCAGGTGGAGCGATTCTGCTGTGTATGCAGCCAGTTACATGCGGGTTTTCGTAACACTTCGCAATATTATCAATCACCTGTCGCACGATGAAATTCCCCGTGACATGCTGCTGTAGCAGGCTGGGAGGTGGCAATGAGCAATCAGGATATGTCGTTATGGCCTGGGGCTTTGGCACCCAGGGAAAAATTGATGCGTGATGGCGCAGCGGCGCTCTCCGATAGGGAGCTGTTGGCAATTTTCTTGCGAACCGGGCTACCTGGGGTTCACGTCTCACAGCGGGCCGAACAGTTGCTGACGCACTTTGGTTCGCTGTATCACCTGGTTTCGGCGGACTACGAACAATTTCATAGTCAGAAAGGGTTGGGGATTGCCACCTATGCGCAGCTGCAGGCAATTTCCGAATTAGCCTTCCGGCTGTTTTCCGGTCCCCATTTGTTGGAAAACGCGCTGCTGAACCCGAAAATTACCCAGCATTACCTGCACAGTTTGCTGGCTCACCATGAGCGAGAGGTGTTTTTAGTGTTGTTTTTAGACAATCAGCACCGGGTTATTCGCCATCAGGAGATGTTTGCTGGTACCATCAACAGCGTCGTTGTCCACCCAAGAGAAATTGTGCGTGCGGCGTTGAAGGCTAATGCAGCAGCCCTCATTCTGGCGCATAATCACCCTTCGGGTAAGGCTGAACCCAGTCACGCCGACCGTTTGATAACCGAGCAAGTGGTTAATGCTTGCCGATTATTGGAGATCCGAGTGCTCGATCATTTGGTGATAGGCCGGGGTGAATGCGTCTCTTTTGCCGAGCGCGGATGGCTATAAGCAACTTTTTCGCGATCCTTGAGGGATCTTTAGCTGTTCGGGACTTGAGCACTTACGCTTCAGAGCGTATACTACGCCACCTTTGAGAATCTTGGGTTTGGCGTTAAGAGCCTATCTCAGCAGGTTTCCAACCTGATGTGAGGTTTCTGACCTGATGACGAGAGTCTCCTCAGTATGAAGTTTGCTGAGATGGGCTCTAAAAGCCTGACGAGGCGGCCATACCCTATACGAAGCTCGAGCTGATTTGATTTTTGGAGAATAAGACATGTCACGAGTCTGCCAAGTTACTGGCAAGCGCCCGGTGAGCGGTAACAACCGTTCCCACGCAATGAACGCGACCAAACGCCGTTTTCTGCCTAACCTGCACTCACACCGTTTTTGGGTTGAGGCTGAGAAGCGCTTTGTAACTCTGCGTGTATCTGCTAAAGGTATGCGTGTTATCGATAAGAAGGGTATTGAGACGGTCTTGGCCGATCTGCGTGCCCGTGGTGAGAAGTATTAAGGAACTGCATCATGGCTAAAGGTGTTCGCGAGAAGATCAAGCTGGTTTCTTCTGCTGGTACTGGTCACTTCTATACCACCACGAAGAACAAGCGTACTAAGCCGGAAAAATTGGAACTGAAGAAATTCGATCCAGTTGTCCGTCAACACGTGATCTACAAAGAAGCTAAAATTAAATAATTTTAGTGGATTAATGAAAACCCGGCCTAGGCCGGGTTTTTTCATTTTATAGGGGTAGCAAACGGAGAGGGAGCCAGTCATGCCTGAATTACCAGAAGTCGAAACCAGCCGCCGCGGTATTGAGCCTTATCTTGTTGGCCACAACATCCAGTACGCGGTGGTGCGTAACGCTCGCCTGCGTTGGCCGGTCTCCGAGCAGATCCTGGCGCTGAGCGATCGGCCGGTACGCAGCGTACAGCGCCGTGCCAAGTATTTGCTGATCGAGTTGGACCATGGCTGGATTATCGTACATTTGGGGATGTCTGGCAGCTTACGTATGCTGGCAGAGGAAACCGAGCCAGGTAAGCATGACCACGTCGATCTGGTGATGAGCAACGGTTTTATCCTGCGCTACACCGACCCGCGCCGCTTTGGTGCCTGGCTGTGGTGTGACGATCTGGCCTCCAGCAACGTATTGGCTCATCTTGGCCCGGAACCGCTGGGTGAAGAATTCAATGGTACCTACCTGTACGAAAAATCCCGTAACAAGCGCACGCTGATCAAGCCTTGGTTGATGGATAACAAGCTGGTGGTTGGCGTGGGGAATATCTATGCCAGCGAATCGCTGTTTACCGCCGGGATCCTGCCGGATCGTCAGGCTGGATCCTTGACCGAGGCTCAGGCGGATCTGCTGGCCGAAACCATCAAAGCGGTGCTGCTGCGTTCAATTGAACAAGGGGGAACAACGCTGCGTGACTTCCTGCAGTCGGATGGTAAGCCGGGGTATTTTGCGCAGGAACTGCAGGTCTATGGCCGGGCAGGTGAACCCTGCCGCGCCTGTGGCACACCGATCGAGAGCGCCAAACACGGGCAGCGCAGCACCTTCTTCTGCCGCCGCTGCCAGCACTGATTACTGCGCGGCGAGCTTTTCCATCAACGCTTTGGTGACGACATCCGGCAAGAACGGTGCAATGTCGCCGCCATGACGTGCCACTTCCTTCACCAAGGAAGAAGAGATAAATGACCACTGCTCGGAAGGCATCAGAAACACGCTTTCCAACGTTGGCATCAGATGGCGGTTCATGTTCGCCAGCTGCAATTCATATTCAAAGTCGGACACCGCCCGCAGGCCGCGTATCAGAATATTGGCGTTCTGATGGGCGGCGAAGTGCGCCATCAACTCGCTGAACCCCAACACCTCGACGTTATCCAGATGAGAGGTCACCTGCGTGGCCAGGGCAACGCGTTCTTCCAGCGAAAACAGCGGTTTTTTGCTTGAGCTGGCGGCAATGGCCAGGATCACGTGATCAAACATCAGTGAGGCTCGGGTGACCAGATCCAGATGGCCGTTGGTCAGTGGATCGAAGGTACCTGGGTAGATGGCTTTGCTGCTCATGGTTCACTTCTCTGAATAGTTGCGGCCCAATGCCCACAGTGCGGCATATTTATTGAAGGTATATTGCGCGTTGACCACGGCTAACAGCAAGCCCTGTTTGCCGTCGAGGAAACCGGCCCGCAGCAGCCAGGTTTTGCAGAACGCCCCTAGCGTGTGGGTGAGGATCGACAGATAACCGCAGCGTTTACCGGCCTGGTGGCGTTGGATTGCCCACTGCTCGGCGTAGTGCAGCTGTTTGCGCTGGAAAGCAAAAAAGTCACGGCAGGTCAGGTGTAGCAGATCGCCTTGCAGCGGTACGACTTTTGCGCCGCCGGCGTTGAGGGATTCATGGACCAGATCGTCGTTATAGCGATAGCGCTGATTGGCATACAGCCGGTTGACCCGATCGGGATACCAGCCGCTGTGGCGCATAAAGCGGCCAAGAAACAGGTTACGGCGGCCCAGGCTGTAGACGACGTTATCGTCGGCGTTGGCTAAAACCTGTTCGATGGCGTGGCGCAATTCTGGCGTGACGCGCTCGTCGGCGTCGATCATCAGCACGTAATCCTGAGTGGCGTAGCTTTGTGCCTTCTGCCGCTGCTTGCCGAAGCCTTGCCAGTCGGTATGGATAAATACCTTGGCACCCAAACTTTCCGCCAAAGCGACAGAGCCGTCGCTACTGCCGGAATCTAGCACGATGATTTCATCAGCCCAGGCGACCGATTGCAGGCATTCGCTCAGCAACTCGGCTTCGTTTTTGGCGATCATCACTACCGACAGGCTGTTACGGTGGCTCATTCAGTGGCTCCGTGGCGGCAGGTGTGGCTCCAACAGCTGCAGCAGGCGTTGCAACGCACCCTGGTTCTGATACAACACTTCAACCGCGTGACGGCCGTAATAGCGGCGATAATCTTCATCGGTCAGCAGCGTTTCTATCTCTTTCACCAAGGAATCGACATCGCTGATGGTGATCATCCCGCCCGCTTCGGAGAGTTTGGCGCAGATATCTTTGAAGTTGAACGTATGTGGGCCCATCAGCACCGGAATGGCATGGGCGGCTGCTTCCAGGGGGTTATGCCCCCCGCGCTCAACCAGGCTGCCACCGACGAAGGCCAGATCGGCAATGCCGTACAGCAGCATCAGTTCACCCATGGTATCGCCAATCACGACCTGCGTGCTGCTGGAAGGGATTTCGCCGCTGCTGCGGGTGGTGTAGCTGAAGCCCGCTTTTTGCGTCAGTTCTTTGGCGGTTGGGAAGCGTTCTGGGTGGCGCGGTACCAGGATAAGTAATAGGTCGGGGTGTTTTTCCAGCAACCGGCGGTGGGCTTCCAGCAGAATGGTTTCTTCACCTTCGTGAGTGCTGGTGGCGATCCATACCGGGCGGCGTGGTGCCCATTGGCGGCGTAGCGTAACGGCTCTGGCCGCCAGCTCTGGCGTTACGGAGATATCGAACTTCAGGCTGCCGGTGACGGTCAGCTGAGAACGCTTCAGGCCCAGTTCGATAAAGCGCTCGCCGTCTTCCTGATTTTGCGCAGCGATCAGGGTAATACGGCGCAGGATATCACGGATAAAACCGCCGATCTTCTTGTAGCCAGCCGCCGAACGGGCGGAAAGGCGCGCGTTGGCAATTACCAGCGGGATTTGGCGCTGATGCAGGGCGTTAATCAGGTTGGGCCACAGCTCGGTTTCCATGATGATCACCAGCTTGGGATCCACCTGGTCGAGGAAACGGCGCATCGAACCCGGCAGATCGTAAGGCAGGTAGACATGATGCACATCTTTACCGAAAGCGGACTGCACCCGTTCGGAACCCGTTGGCGTCATTGTGGTCACAGTAATCGGCAAGTAAGGGTAACGATGGCGCAGGGCGCGAACCAGAGGGATCGCCGCCAGGGTTTCGCCAACAGAAACGGAATGCAGCATAATGCCGCCCGATACTACTTTCCCGGCGCAGAAACCATAGCGTTCCGCCCAGCGTTTACGGTAGGCTGGTGCTTTGCGGCTGCGCAGCAGTAAGCGGAGCCAGATCAGGGGTTGGATAAGGTAGAGTAGTACCTGATATAAACGGAGCAGCATTCTATCAATTTCATTTATATGGGTTATCCAGAATAGTACCATAACCGGAAGGGAAAGGCGCTAACTTGGTGGCTCGGTGTCAGGTTGGGACAACAGGCGAGAGATGTCGCCGATAGGTTTGTAATGAAGAATATTTTAATTATCCGCCGCGACAATATTGGCGATCTCGTGTGCACTACCCCGCTGATTGAAGGGGTGAAAACCGCTTACCCTGACGCCAACCTCTATCTGCTTATCAATAAAGTCAGCCAGGATGTGGTGAAAAATAACCCGCATCTCACCAAGGTGTTTGTTTATAAGAAGGCCAAACACAAGGCCAAGAATGAGACTACCTTGGGAGTCTATTTTGAACGGCTGATGATATTTTTAAAGCTGAGAAAAATTAAGTTTGATGCAGCTATTCTGGCTAACCCGGTGCCGTGCAAATATAGCCTGCGTCTGGCAAAAATGGCCGGGGTTAAAAATATTATCGGCGCAGATCTTGGCACCAGTGAAATTCATCACCCTTTCCGCGCGGCGGATTTTCACGGCAAGCATCAGGTGGAACACACGTTCAGCTACCTGTCTGCCATTACCGATCGCTCCATTGCCATTCCTCCGGTGAAGGTCTTCCTCACCGCGGAAGAACAGCAGCAAGCGCAGCAACGTTTACACAGCCTGCTGCCCCCGGTTGAGCGGGTGTTTGCCGTGCATATCAGCAGCCGCAGCCCGAAACGGCGCTGGCCCATTGAGCGCTATGCCGAAATCATCAACCGCCTGGTTGCCGATCCCACCACCGGCGTGCTGATCTTCTGGTCACCGCAGGGGACGCTGACGCCTGATGATATCGGCGATCAAAAGCGGGCGGAGCAACTGTTGGCTGGTTGCCTGAATGAAAGGGTCGCGCTTTACCCAACGGCCTCGGTACGCGAACTGTTGGCCGGTTTCGAGTTATGCGACAGGGTGCTGTGCAGCGACGGTGGCCAGATGCATCTGGCCGCGGCATTGAATAAAAGCATGGTGGTCTTCTTTGGCGATACGGATAAAGAGTCTTGGCATCCGTGGAGCGGGCAATATCGGATCCTGCAAACCGAATCGGGTGATTGCGTCGATGTTACCGTCGACGAGGTGTGGCAAGAAATACAGGCCTTGAATTAATTAACAACCAGGCAGGGTAAACCTGCCTGGACTTATTTCTTTAACGCCAGATACTGTTGGCAAATAGGCTCGAGGCCATAACTCAGCAGTTGCTGGTGATTAATGACCGGCGGCTGGGCATAAATCTCTGCCATTTTCTCCGCCAGTGAGGCTTCATTTAATTCCGCCAATGCACGGGTCAACCCCGCCTTTTCCAGAATTTCCTCAGGCCCGCCAGGGCAACGGGTGCTGACGACCGGCGTGTCGCACAGCAAGGCTTCAACCAGCACGTTACCGAACCCTTCGCTGTCTGAGCTGAGCACCAGCATCGCGGCGTGTTTGATCAGGGGATAGGGATTGGCCTGAAAACCGAGGAACAGCACACGATCGCTAATGTTTAACTCTGTGGCAAGGCGTTTGGTCTCGTTGATTTGCGCTTCATTGCCGGCACCCACCAGTGCCAAAGGTGCCTGGATACCAGACAGTGCGTAGGCTTTCAGCAAGCGGTCGTGGCGTTTATGTGGATGAAAACGGCCCACGTGCACCAGATAGTCTTTGCCTGCCAGTTCACAAGGCTCTGCCGCCTGCTGTTCGATGGCGGCGATATCGAACGGGTTGTTGATCACCGCCAGCTGGTTAGGAGTAATCCCCAGATTTTGCTGGAGATCGTTGCCCACCGCCTGCGAGACGGCAACGATATTCTGCCGCTGGTAGACGCCCGCGACCTTGCGGCGTTTCAGCCAGCGATCGAGGCCGGTACGGTGACCGAGGTAGGAGGTGGACAGAATACCGTGAATGCAGAACCACAGCCGGGTGCGGTTCAGCACTTTGCTATGGCTGACGATACGATCGGTCTTATGCAGGTTGGAGAACACCAGGTCGTAGAGGCCGTGCTGCTGCTCGTTGGCGGCAACCGCGCGATCCAACATCGCGGCGCGGCGTGCCAGCTCGGTCAGTTTACGCCAAGGCGATCGACAGTTGTCGCTGAGCACCTGATAATCAATGCCGGTGGGGATCGGGTAGTTGCAGACGTCCCGTAATGAGATCAGGCTGACATCATGCCCCAACTGCTGCATGCCCTGGCACAGCGTCAGTACCACCTTTTCGGCTCCGCCGCCCGGCAGACCGTCGATAATCATCAGAATACGCATAAGTTAGTCCAGCAGTCGGTTATACAATGAGATGAGCTGTTCTGAGAGGTGTGCTGGCGTGGCAGACATGATACGCAGCCGCGCCGCCTCTCCCATGCTCGATCCCAGGGCTTGCCGTGGCAGTGCAACGATAGCCTCGGTGAGGGCACTGACGTCCAATGCATCACAGACAAAGCCGTTTTGCCCAGGAGTGATGAACTCAGCGCCACCGCAGGTGGTGCTGGTGATCACCGGAAGCCCGCATGACATGGCTTCCAAAATCACATTGGGGAAGGGATCGTACAACGTTGGCAGCAACAGAGCGTCGGCGGCCTGATAGAACGGCAACGTCTGTTTCTGCACGCCCATGAAGCGCACCCGGTCATCACAACCCAGCTTTTGTGCCAGTGAACGGTAACGCTTTTCAGCTTTATCCTTGCCCACCACCAATAGGTAGCTGTCGGTGGCAGCTACGGCGCGAATTGCGGCAGCCAATCCTTTACGTTCAAAGCCTGAACCGACAAAGATCAGGCAATGTGCCAGTTGCGGGAGTTGATACTGCGCCCGCAACTGCTGCCGCTGTTGCTCATTCGCCGGTAAAAATTTCTGATTGTCGATGGCATTGTAGATCACCGTGATCTTATCGGCAGGCACGCCGAAATCGGCGATGATTTCCCGTTTGATCATCTCGGCGTTGCAGATCACCGCTTTCAGCTCTGGCGCGGCATACATGGCGCGTTCGGCACACATCACATAGCGGTGATAGCGGTTGGAGAACAGCCATTTGCGCCGCCACTCCGGCAACAGGCGTGCCCGTTGCAGCAGCCAGCGGCGATGGACACCGTCACCGGCGCGATAGATATCACAACCGGGGATGCGTTCATGGCTTTGTACCAGATCGAAGCTCTCTTTCTGCCACAGGGCCCGAGCCGCTTCGGCAAAACCACGTTCGCGGCTGATGCGCCCGAACTTCATCGGGTTACACAGGTGGATGTGCCAGTTCGGGTTGACGTCCCCCTGCCACTCGCGGGTGATGACGTTCAGATCCAGATCTTGTTGTTCCAGCGCCTCCAGGGCACGGGAAACGAAACGTTCTGCCCCGCCGTCCGGGCGGTATTTTTGGCGTACAATCGCCAGGCGAAATGCTTTCATGCAAGCGTGCTCCGCGCGGCTGCAATCACCACGTCTGTAGGAATAAGGTCCAGGTAGCGCTCATCGGTGCCGGTATTAATGGCATCCGGGTCCGGCAGGCTGCCGTAGTCTCCGGCCCAAATGACCTGGCCGATAACTTGCCAGGGGCGCCAGAATACCAGCTTGGATGGCCCGAACAGCGCCACGCAGGGCGTCTGTAATGCGGCCGCCATATGCATGGGGACAGAGTCTACCCCGATAAACAGTTTGGCATGGTCGATCAACGCTGCCAGCTGACGCAGGGTCAACTGCCCGGCCAGAGAAACCACCCCTTGCTGCGGGCACTGTTTCAGTATTTGCGCCACCATGTCCTGCTCTTTGGCATCCGGCCCCGAGGTGATCACCAACTGGTGCCCTTCGGCCTGCAATGCGCTGATGGTGGCCGCCATTTTTTCTTCGCTCCAGCATTTAAAGAACCAGCGCGAAGTGGGTTGTACCACGATATAGCTACCGGTGACGCCATTTTGTTGCAAAAGCTGGTGGCTGGCCTGCCAATCTTGTGGGCTGTAGCTCATGGTGACCTGCTGATTTTGCTCAGGTAAACCCAGAGGTTGCAGCAGAGAGAGGTTTTGTTCAACGGTGTGCAGATGCTCGTGCCCAGTTACCGGCACCAACTGAGTGTGGCAGTAGCGCCACAGAAAACCACGGCGCTTGGGGAAATCGAACCCCAGACGAATACGTGCACCGGTGAGGCGAGTAATCAACGCGCTGCGCCACTGATCGGCCAGGTTGACCACCAGATCGTAGCGTTGTGCCTGCAATTGACGGATCAGATGCAGTTCATGGCCCAAGTGTGCCTTGGTGCCCTGTTTTTTCCACTGGCGATCGATGACAAAGATTTGCGATAGCGCCGGGTTGCTCGCCAACATCTCCTGCGTTTCTTTGTACAGCAGGATGTCGATCTGAGCATCGGGATAGTTCTGCCGCAGCGTATTGATGACCGGAGTGGTCAGCAGCATATCGCCATGATGGCGCAGCTTGACGATCAGAATACGCTGTATGGGCGTGGCAGAAACAGGGGCTGGCGCGTCGTTCATAGTCAGTCGCTTTCAGGGAAACCAATCTTTGATTCTAAATGACCCGATTGCATGTGGCTACTGTTGCTCGGTTTTCTTGCCTGCGCAGAAAAAAATAGTGGCGTAGGGTGACAATTACGGCTCAATGTTGTCCAAACGAGGCAATAAAGTCGTTTGCCCTGAGGGATCGGGCTGCGTAACATAATGTCAATCTGTGACTATCAGGTTCCCAATGTATGACTAAACCGGCGTTTCTTATCACGATTGATACCGAAGGCGATAATCTGTGGCAAAACCACGACCGCATTTCGACCGAGAACACGCGTTTTTTGCCGCGCTTTCAGGCGCTGTGCGAAAAATACGCCTGCAAGCCGGTTTATCTGACCAACTATGAAATGGCGGTGGATACCCAGTACGTTGAGTTTGCCCGCGACGTGATAGCACGCGGCACCGGCGAAGTGGGCATGCACCTGCACGCCTGGAACAGCCCACCGTTGACGCCGCTCACTGATGATGACTGGCGGCACAAACCCTATCTGATCGAATACCCGGCCGACCAAATTCGCGCCAAGGTCGATCATATGACCAAGCTGCTGGAAGATACCTTCCAGACCAAGATGCTCAGCCACCGTGCCGGGCGCTGGGCGTTTAATGAGTTTTATGCCTCATTGCTGCTGGAATATGGCTATCAGGTCGATTGTTCCGTCACCCCGCGAGTGAACTGGCAGTATTCGCCCGGCAATCCGCAGGGCAACGGCGGGACCGACTATCGCCATTTCCCCTCGCAGGCCTATTTTATCGATCCGGCCAATATCGCCAAACCCGGTGATTCCACGCTGTTGGAAGTGCCAATGAGCATTCAGTATAAACATTCGGCGCTGATGAATGCGGTGAAGCAGGGCTATGACAGCCTGCGGGGTAAAAAGCGTTCGCCGTCGGTACATTGGCTACGTCCCTCCGGTAACAATTTGGACAAGATGAAGCTGGTGGTCGAGCGCTCTCTGGCACAGGGACACGATTACGTCGAATTTATGCTGCACTCTTCCGAGTTTATGCCGGGAGGTAGCCCAACGTTCAAGACCGAGCAGGATATTGACGCGTTATATCGCGATTTGGAGCTGCTGTTTGCCTGGTTGCAACAGCGCACGGTTGGCATGACCTTGGCTGAATACTATCAACTGAAAGTGAATTAACATGTCAAAAAAATGGAAAATCAAGGCCGCTGACTGGTTCTTGCGGCGCTATACGGCAAAGCATGGCCGTTTCCAGCCGCCAGCGACTTTCGACAGCCGTCTCCAGTTCGAGAATATCGTAATTTATTCCACGACGGCACTGGGGGATTTCATGTTCAACACCCCGGTGTTAAGAGCAATGCGCGAACGCTACCCGGCGGCGCATATCACGCTGGTGGTGCATCAAAAGAATAGGGAACTGGTAGAAAACGGCCGCTATTACGATCGCGTAGTTTACTGGAACAGCAAAATAAAGACCCTGGGGCCTCTGTTGAAATCGTTGCGTGAGCATCAGCCTGATTTGGCGCTGATCATGCATTCACATCTGCCCTATGACATTATCAGCGCCATTATGGCCGGGGCTAAATATGTCATCCGGGATAACTACAGTTCGGGGATCTGCGGGCTTGAGCCTTGGCTGACCAACTACGTATTCCATTATTACGGCCACTTTATCCGCCGTAAGCTGGAACTGGTTTCTATTCTGGGCTGCCGCAGCGACGATCCGACCATGGAAATACCGGCCCCTTATACGCCAGGCATTAAAAACCCTGATTTCTGCACCATTGGCTTCCAGCTAGGTGCATCAACAGAATCACGTTGCTGGCCGGTGGGGCACTTTGCCAAGCTGGCGGATATGCTGGTTGCTCGCTATGACAACATGCGCTTCGTGCTGATCGGCGCGCCGATGGAAGAAGGAAAAGCTCAACAGTTCCAGCGGCTGATCAATGCCAATACCCAGGCCTGCGTTGATAACCAGATCGGCAAAACCGGGCTGCAAGGGGCGCTGACGCTGATTAGCAGCCTCGATGTGCTGGTGACCGGCGATACCGGGCCGCTCCATCTGGCGGTGGCCTTGAAAACCAAAACCATCAGCCTGTTTGTCACCGCCGATCCGCGCTCAACCGGGCCTATCCAGGATCACCCGTTGCACCGTATCATTCATCAGTCACGCACGGGCTACACCATGCCATTGGAAGCGGATGGCCCGGTGGGTGTTATACAACCGCAGCGAGTTTTTGATGAAATCGTGGCCCACGTGCCGCTGAACCCTTGAGAAAAAAACGCATCGGTCACCCGGTGCGTTTCTTCAGCCATCGACGGATTTTAGACAGGCAGCTATCCACGCGTGCGAAACGCATCTGGCGGACTTTCTTGTGCGGTACATCGCTGTTGCTACACAGGGCCGCCGTTTGGTGCAGGATCGCCAGGGTTTCCGGCGGGTAGCGATAATAGCCGTAAACCGCCTTCGACATGGCTTTTAACTCTGAGAAAGCGTTGGCGAGCATCAGGGCGGCCAGTTGCCGCAGTGGTTCATCACCGCGATGAGCGTCCACGAAGCGCAGCATCTTCTGCATGGCAAACAGCATATCTTCACTATCTTTCGCCCGGATATTGCGGGTGATCCCCCGGTCATTATCCCGATAGAAGTAGAGCGGGTGGTCGAGATGAGCGATTTGGCGAGTTTTGAAATATTGGAACGGCGTGAAGATAACGTCTTCATAGCGGCGGCCGTTTTCGAACGTTTCCCCAGCCAGCAGCGTACGCCGGTAAATCCGGCTCCAGACGTGCCACATTGAGTGGGCAAACAGCGGCTTCAGACTGGCCAGACCCTGCTGTTCGAAATCGTAGATGCGGTAGCGTATCTCGCTATTGGTGGGCACTGCTGGCGGGCTGCCAGAGAATTTCTGATAGTTGAAATCAATCAGGTCATCTCTGCCCGTGAGTAACAGTGGGCGCAGGAGCGCCAGATAGTCGCTGCTCAGTAGGTCATCGCCGTCCAGGAATGCGACGTAGCGTCCGCTGACGTGTTGCAAACCGACGTTACGGGCGTGAGCAACGCCGCCGTTTGCCTGAGTAATGAATTTGCTATGCGGGTGCTGCCTTGCTGCCAGGAATTGGCTCACCAGGGCCGCAGACGCATCGCTTGAGCCGTCATCGATAATCACCACTTCAATATCATCGGCGATCTGATCGTATAACGAGCTCAGGCTGGCGATGACAAAGTCTTCATTGTTGTAAATCGGCACAATAAAGCTGAGCAGCAGCGGTGACGAACTCATACCGACGGTTCCTGACGCTTTTTCACCGACAGCACGCTGGCGATGATGGCCAGGCAGAAGACTGCCGTGCCTTCGGTGCTGAAGAAAATAACGTCGCTAAGCCCGTAGACAAACAGGCTGAAGGTCACCCCCAGCAGCAGCGCATTGCGATACGGCTTAAATGAGGAGATGAATAGGCCGATGTAGAGTGCCAGTAACAATAAACTTCCCCAGAGGCCTTTAAGCGAATAGGTTTCCAGCAGTTCGTTATGCAGATGCACGTTGATGTAAGGCGTTACCCCGTACAGCCGCGGCTCCTGCGCAACGATGGCGCGGATCTCTTCCCCACGCTGTTCGGCAGATTGCCCCAATGGTGCAAGCGAGCCAGTGCGTATTGCGATGACCTGCATTGTCAGGCGGGAAATAATCGAGTTATCCACTTCGGGCTGGTCGATCATTTGCAGATTGGTTTTGAAATCGGCAACGCGCTGTTCGATCTGTGACTTAAAGGCGAAGCCGCAGACTAATAGCAATACAGGTACCGAGGCGACTAGCTGGATCTTATGCTTGCGGGTCACCAGATCTTTGGTTGCCAACAGCGACAGGCAGATGGCAACGGGGTACACCAGTATGGCCGCCCGCGTTCCGGTGAGGATCAGGGTGGAGAAGGTGAGCAAGAAGCCAACCACGTACAGCGGGATGCGATACTTGGTCCGCAGCATCAGTATTGCCTTCATCATGACCAGGCTGATGGCGGTCATCAGGTAGGCAACAACGGTGGCCCGGTCGAAGTTAAGCTCCACGCGCGAGATATCTAAGCGCAGGCCCTGATAAAGCGCATAGCCATTGACGGCCAAGCCGCAAACCAGCGCCACGACAATAAAGGCGCGCTGCATGCAAAGGCGCTCATTCAGCGCGATCAGCAAAATAAACGCTGTAGCAATCTGCAGTTTGCCGGTCGACATATACGAGCGATAAATATTGATGTATTCGCCGGGCTGTTTGAAATGGTTCATCCAGAAAATCGTCCCCATGCCCACGCAGAAAAACAGCAGCGGCAGGATCAGGTTTCTTTTGTTTTTCAGGAAATACCTTAAGTGCAGGCAAACGGCAATAAAGGAGATATAGCTGGAGACATAAAACAGGTTACGCCCCGTGTCGAAGCCGAAAGGAATGGTACAAAAGGCAATAGCGCATCCCAGATAGATCAGGTAACTGAAAATGGCGTGTGGGGCTGTTTCTTTAAACATGGAGTAAGGTTTCCGGCTCACATTACGGTTAGGCAATAAAGGATTGCAGCGTGTCGTCGAATTCTGTTTTGAACAGAGCATAGCTGAAATGTTGAGCGGGGTAGTGCCGGGCATTCTGGCTCATCTGGTTATAGGTTTCCGCCACCAGCAGTTTCTCTACCGCATCCGCGCAATCGATATGCGACAACAGCTTCGGCGTGACCAGGCTGTCGGAGAGGGGATCGTAAACCTCGTGCGGGAAATCGACCTTGATGCCGGTTAACCGCAGGTGTTCTTCAATGGACACCGTCGGCGTCAGGCCGATGCCGCAGTAGCCGTCTTTCACCGCTTCCGGCTGGCCGTCGACCATGGGGAAGATCACCGGTACGCCAAAATAGAGCGACTCCATGCAGGATAAGCCGAAGGGTTCGGTGATCGGTGTGCTCATATAGATTTGTGTACGGTTGAAAAAATCCGCCACGTTATCCTGAAAGCCGCTGAAGATGACTCGCTCACCGAGCTGCAGTTTGGCTGCCAGGGCTTCAAACGCTGCCCGATCCGGGCCTTTGCCCGCAATTTCCAGATAAACGTCGTGCCCACGGCGCAACAGCTCCTGCATCATCAGCAAAGAAACGCTGATGCCTTTCAGGCTCACCAGGCGCGAGGCGGTCCCAATCCTGATCGGCTGTGCCGATGATTTTGGCGTCTCACTGATCCCGGTAGGCGTTTTGATACGGTTAATCACCACCGGGTTCGGGCAAGGCAGATTAAAACGCAGCTCCATCACCCGTTTTGAGGCATGGGAGGCAGAAATCACGCCGTCCAGCATGGCGAAGAAGCGCAAGGTTTTGTGGTTTTTGGCGTAGCGCCATGAGCAGCCATGATCGTAGTAAACCAGTTTGCCACGCTTGGGCTTGGCTGCCAGTCCTGGGATCAGATCCCACACGATAATTACGTCGGCGTTTGCCCGCTCGATTTTTCTTTGCAGCAGGTATTTGCGCAGAAACTGTGGACAACGCAAAGGGAATGAATTGAACAGCCGATTGGCGAAGGTGACCTGCTGGTTCGGCATCTGTTGGCGGATCTCTTCGCCAACTTCACCGCTGACGCAAATCACCTGGTTACTGCCGTCGTGGGTATCATTGATATACTGCAGGAACAGGCGCTCAACCCCGCCCATCTTGCCTAAATTGATAATATGCAGCTTTTTCATTCAATAACCTTTTGCAGTTCTGTCCAAACGGCGTCGGCGGTGAGGGTGGCCATGCTTTTTTCCGGCGAAATCAGTGAGTGCTGATTCTGCCCGTAACCGCCAATCAGCCCCGGATCGGTCGGGCCGAACAGGGTGATATTCGGGCGATCCAGCGCGGCGGTCAGGTGGCTGAGCCCGGTATCTACCGACACCACGGCTTTGGCCCCAGCCAGCACTTCGGCAACCTGTTGCAGACTGAGCTTGGGCAACACTTCAACGTGTTCAAACCCTTCTGCCAGCTGTAAAGCGCGTTGGCGTTCGTGCTCAGCCCCCCAAGGTAGCTTGATGTTTATTCCGCTCGGAGCGATCAGTGCGATCAGTTCGCGCCAGTTTGCCTCCGGCCAGTGTTTTTCATCCCGCGTAGTGGCGTGCAGGAACACCAGATATTGCCCGGCATCGGTAGGAGGGGAGCTGAGAAACCGAGCGGCAATGGCGTAATCACCCGTGCTCTGCGGCTTTGCATACCCCAGGCTCTTGGCGAACAGCTCGCGAATGCGTTCCACCGCATGTTGCTGCTTGTCGACCTCATGGCGATGATTATAGAACCAACTGGCAAAAGGCTCACGGACGCTTTTGCAGTCCAGACCGTGTTTGCTGCCGTGCGCTATGCGCGTCACCAACGCCGCACTCTTGATGAGGCCCTGTGCATCGATCACGATGTCATAGTTGCGCTCCTGTACCTGGCGCTTGAAATCGCAGCGCTGCTGGCGCGCTTCACTGCCGAACCAGTTTTTACGCCAGCGGCGAATGGCTACCGGGATCACGCGATCCACCGCCGGATGCCAGGTAGGGATCTGGCTGAACCCTTCTTCCACCACCCAATCGAAGCGGATACCGGGGATGGCCTGCATCGCGTCGGTCAAGGCCGGCAGCGTATGGAGTACATCCCCCATCGAAGAGGTCTTTACGATCAGCACCTGCATGATTATTCCTCGCTGGCGGCTAGTAACGGCGTCAGCGCGTCTAACACCTGCTGTGGCTGGATGTCGATCAGGCTCTGGTGATAACCCTGGTCGGCATCGCCTTTGCGTACCTTGTGATAGCCACTGATCAGACGGATCACCTTGGCCTGATGAGACAGCGGTGGGGTGAAGTCCGGGCTGCTCGGGCCGTACAAGGCTATCAGCGGTTTGTTCAACGCCGCTGCAACGTGCATCAAGCCGGAATCGTTACTGACTACGGCCCGGCAAGAGGCCAACAGGATCACTGCCTGTTCGAGCTGGGTTTCTCCGGCCAGGTTGAAGCAGAAATCGCGAGACTTTTCCGCCAAGGCGGCACGGATCTGCTCACCGGCTTCGTGGTCTTTGGCCGAACCAAACAGGGCGATTTGATAGCCTGCATCGATCAGCATCTGTGCCAGTGTGGCGTAATGGTAATGCGGCCAGCGTTTGGCTGGGCCGAATTCGGCACCTGGGCAAAAACCGATAATGGGCCGGTGGTCGGTGAGATTAAACGCCGAAGTGGTTTCGGCAATCTCTTCGTCACTGACCTGCAACTGCGGCCAGAGTATCGGCTGCGGCAGATCTTCGGCGCGCTGTATCCGCTGCTTGTCGTAGGCCAGCGCGACGTAGCGCTGCACCATCAACGGGAATGCCGCTTTATCCAGTACGCGGAGATCGTTGAGCAGGCCGTAGCGCATCTCGCCGCGCCAGCCGGTACGCTGTGGCACGTTGGCAAAGAAGGGCACCAGGGCAGACTTGAATGAGTTGGGCAGCACATAGGCACGGTCATAGCCATTGGCGCGTAGCGCATGGCCAAGACGGCGGCGTTCGCCCAATGCCAGGGCACCATGGCCCAGCGGCATTGCCAACGCTTGGTTGACTTCGGGCATTCGCGCCAGCAGAGGACGGCACCAGGCAGGTGCCATCACATCGATTTCTGCCGACGGGTACTCGGCCTTCAGGGTGCGGTAGAGACTTTGCGACATCATCATATCGCCAACCCACGAAGGGCCAATGACCAGTATTTTCATACCGTGAGTAACTTCCTTCAGCGCTTAAGCGGGACGATTCAACCAGGCCATGTATTCTTTCACGCCTTCGGCTACGGTTTTGAACGGTGCGTCATAACCGGCAGCGCGCAGCTTGGTTTGATCGGCCTGGGTGTAAGCCTGGTAGCGGCCTTTCAGCTTTTCCGGGAACTCAATGTATTCCACGGCACCGGACTGATGGTATTCCACTACCGCATCGGCTACGGCTTGGAAGGTTTCCGCACGGCCGGTACCGCAGTTGAAGATGCCGGATACGCCGTTTTTCCAGAACCACAGGTTGACCGCCGCCACGTCGCCGACGTAGATGAAATCGCGCTTGAAGTTTTCGCTGCCGGCGAACAGTTTTGGATTTTCGCCACGGTTGATCTGGTTGTTCAGGTGGAATGCTACGCTGGCCATGCTGCCTTTATGGCCTTCACGCGGGCCGTAAACGTTGAAGTAACGGAAGCCACACACCTGCGAATCCGCTTCTGGCAGGATCTCGCGTACGTATTGGTCGAACAGGAATTTGGAGTAACCGTAAACGTTCAGCGGCTGCTCAAACTGACGCTCTTCGATAAAGTTATCGGTGCGGCCGCCGTAGGTGGCGGCAGAAGAGGCATACAGGAACGGGATCTGACGATCCAGGCAGTAATGCAGGATGTCTTTGGAATACTGATAGTTGTTATCCATCATGTATTTGCCATCCCACTCGGTGGTGGAGGAGCAGGCACCCTCGTGGAAAATGGCGTCGATGTCACCCAGATCGTCACCGGCCATGATGCTGGCGATAAAGTCTTCTTTATCGACATAGTCAGCGATATCAAGGTCGACAAGGTTAACGAATTTGGTGCCATCTTTCAGGTTATCCACCACCAGGATATCGCGATATCCGTTTTCATTCAGTGCCTTGATGATGTTGCTGCCAATCATGCCAGCGCCGCCAGTGACGATAATCATTGGGTTTACCCCTGTATTCTTCCCGGTGGCGCACAATGCCCCACCCTATATGCTGCCTATAATAGCATTTCATGCCATTGGGAACATCGGTACGGCTCTTAATATCCCGTGCCGTTACACGATGCGCCGGTTTGCCGTGATATCTGCTGCAATTTTCAGATTCTCTGCGGCGGTATGTCGTCAGTTTGCTGGCAAAGCAGTAAAATATGCCGAAATTGCCCCTATCCTGGAGATGACCGAATGTCTGCGTCTTTTTACCAGCAGCTGGAACAGCAGCTTGCTACCACTCGCGCCGAAGGGCTGTTTAAACAAGAGCGCATTATCACTTCTGCCCAGCAGGCCGATATTTCGGTGGCCGATGGTCGCCAGGTGATCAACTTCTGCGCCAATAACTATCTCGGGCTGGCTAACCACCCGGAACTGATCGCGGCGGCAAAGGCCGGGATGGACAGCCATGGCTTCGGCATGGCGTCGGTGCGTTTTATCTGTGGTACACAGGATAACCATAAGCAGCTGGAACAAAAGTTGGCCGATTTCCTGGGAATGGAAGATGCGATCCTCTACTCCTCTTGTTTTGACGCCAACGGTGGCCTGTTTGAAACCCTGTTGGGCCCGGAAGACGCCATTATTTCCGACGCGCTGAACCATGCCTCAATCATCGACGGTGTGCGCCTGTGCAAGGCCAAGCGCTACCGCTATGCCAACAACGATATGGGCCAACTGGCTGAGCAACTGCAGCAGGCCAAGGCAGACGGTGCTCGCCACATCATGATCGCTACCGACGGGGTGTTCTCCATGGACGGCGTGATCGCCAACCTGAAGGGCGTGTGCGATCTGGCGGACCAATATGATGCGCTGGTGATGGTCGATGACTCCCACGCGGTGGGGTTTGTTGGCGCCAATGGGCGCGGGACGCACGAATACTGCGAAGTGATGGACCGCGTCGATATCATCACCGGCACTTTGGGTAAGGCGTTGGGCGGCGCTTCCGGCGGCTATACCGCAGGCAAAAAAGAGGTGGTGGAGTGGTTGCGTCAGCGTTCACGCCCTTATCTGTTCTCCAACTCGCTGGCTCCGGCCATCGTGGCAGCCTCGATCAAAGTGTTGGAACTGCTCGAAGACGGGGACGCTCTGCGCGATCGCCTGTGGGCCAATGCCAGCCTGTTCCGCGAAAAAATGACCGCAGCGGGCTTTACGCTTGCCGGGGCCGATCACGCCATCATCCCGGTGATGTTGGGTGAAGCAAAACTGGCGCAGGATTTCGCCAACGCACTGCTTAAGGAAGGCATCTACGTTACTGGTTTCTTCTACCCGGTGGTGCCAAAAGGTCAGGCACGTATCCGCACCCAGATGTCTGCCGATCACTCACCGGAGCAGATTGAACGTGCCGTTGAGGCGTTTATCCGCATCGGTAAGACGCTTGGCGTTATTGCATAAGGTAATTTGATGAAAGCATTAGCAAAACTGAAAGCGGAAGAAGGTATTTGGATGACCGATGTGCCTCAGCCTGAGCTGGGCCACAACGATGTCATGATTAAGATCCGCAAAACCGCTATCTGCGGTACTGATGTGCATATCTATAACTGGGACGAATGGTCGCAGAAAACCATTCCGGTACCGATGGTCGTTGGCCACGAATATGTGGGCGAAGTGGTCGCCATCGGCCAGGAAGTCAAAGGTTTCAGCATCGGCGATCGCGTTTCTGGCGAAGGGCACATCACCTGTGGCCACTGCCGTAACTGCCGCGGTGGCCGTACGCATCTGTGCCGCAACACCACCGGCGTGGGCGTAAACCGCCCGGGATCATTTGCCGAATATCTGGTGATCCCGGCGTTTAACGCCTTTAAAATTCCGGACAATATCTCGGACGAGCTGGCCTCGATCTTTGACCCGTTTGGCAACGCCGTGCATACCGCGCTTTCCTTCGATCTGGTTGGGGAAGACGTGCTGGTGTCTGGTGCAGGCCCGATCGGCATTATGGCCGCTGCGGTATGTAAACACGTTGGGGCACGCCACGTGGTGATCACCGACGTGAACGAATATCGCCTGGAGCTGGCGCGCAAGATGGGTGTGACCCGTGCGGTAAACGTCAGCAAAGAAAACCTGACGGATGTAATGGCCGAGTTGGGCATGACCGAAGGGTTTGACGTGGGCCTGGAGATGTCCGGCGCGCCACCGGCGTTCCGTTCGTTGCTCAATGCCATGAACCACGGCGGCCGTATTGCGATGCTGGGGATCCCACCTTCGGATATGTCGATTGACTGGACCCAGGTGATCTTCAAGGGGCTGTTTATCAAAGGGATCTACGGCCGCGAAATGTTCGAAACCTGGTACAAGATGGCGGCACTGATCCAATCTGGTCTGGATCTGACGCCGATCATCACCCACCGTTTCTCAATTGACGAGTTCCAGCAGGGCTTTGACGCCATGCGTTCCGGGCAGTCGGGGAAAGTGGTGCTGAGCTGGGATTGATGTAACGCCCCTCACCCTAACCCTCTCCCAAAGGGAGAGGGGATCGAACGAGTGTATTTGAAAGTGTTGAGTTCTGTCTTGGATGTGGAGGCGATCGAGTTTGCTGAGATGAACTCTTTACTTCCAAAAGAGCTGGGGCTAACAGCCCCCTCTCCCTGTGGGAGAGGGGCGGGGTGAGGGGAAAATGAGTTATGGCTTGGTAGGTGTTGAGCCCATCCAGTGCTGCCAATGGCGTTTGATCACCACCACGACCGGTGACTGTGCCACGCTTTCTGCAACGATGCCCAGCGCATGGCTGGCATTCATGCCTTCCTTCGGCAATTTAACTTTGCACTGCTTGATGCCACCGGTGAACGGATTTTTCGGCTGCGGTTTGTGTGGCTTGGATGGCGGCACATAGCCGCTTCCGCTCTGCTGCGGTTCATTGAGCAGCGAGCTGGGTTTCACCAGTACGATGTCGGAGGGCAGCGTAGCCAGCATCTGTTGCAGCACTTTTACCGTTGCCGGGCGCGGATGGCCTATGGCGATGGCCGATCCGTTGCGGCGCGCCAATTCGACGGCACGATTAAACTGGCGGCGGATATCGTCCGGGTTGGGCGTATCGTCGAGGAACACCTTGCGTTTGATCACCTTCACGCCGGTGCCCGCTGCCGCATGCGTGGCCTGGCTGTTGCCGATGGTCATGCTGTCGAGAAAATAGAGATGGTAGCTTTCCAGCGCCTGCATGACCTTTTGCATGCCCGGTAGGCTGGAGGTCATGGCGCTGCCCATATGGTTATTCATACCCACCGCAAAAGGCACGTTATTCACCGCATTACGGATGATACGCTGCACCTCTTCACTGCTCATGGAGGGTTGTAAGGTATCGCGCTCCAGCGGCTGTTTGCTAAGCGGGGCCATAGGCATGTGGATCAGCACTTCGCGCCCCTGGCTATGGGCTTTGGTGGCCATCAGATGGGCGTGAGGTGCGTTGGGCAGCACGGCAACGGAGATCGCCGTCGGCATTTGCAGTACGGCGTTTTCTTCATGTGGACGATAGCCCACGTCATCGATCACGATAGAGAGCTTGCCTGCCTGTGCTGCGCTAACGAACAGCAGCGCACTCAACAACAGGGCAGTACGCGTTTTGCTATAGTACAAATCTATCTTCCCAACCACGGCTGTGGGTTAACGGCCTGACCCTGGCGACGGATTTCGAAATAGAGCGATGGCGTTCCCTGACCACCGCTGGTACCGACCAGGGCGATAGGCTGACCGGCACGCACCTGCGCCCCGACGCTAACCAAAGCACTCTGGTTGTAGCCATACAGACTCATGTCGCCCTTACCGTGTTCGACCACCACCACCAGACCATAGCCTTGCAGCCAGTCGGCCAGCAGCACGCGGCCATCGGCAATGGCTTTCACTTCGCTGCCTTCGGCCGCGGAGATCACCATGCCTTTCCAGCGTAACTCACCTTGCAACTGTTCGCCAAAGCGATGCTCTATGCGGCCACGCACCGGCCATACGGCTTGGCCCGCAGGCTGGCCTAAACCGCCGGTTCGCGCCATCAGAGAACGCTCACCTTCGCTTGGTTTATAGCTGGTGCCGGTTTTCTTCGCCTGCTGTTCTTTGACTTTGACCTGCTCACGCACCTTGGCTGCTTCACGCGCTTCGCGTTCGGCTCGGGCGCGGGCTTCACGTTCGGCACGGGCGATCTGATCGCGCAGGCGGGTTTCGTTCTGGCGCAGTTCCACCAGCCGCTGCTGATCTTTTTCCAACGAGGCTTCTAACGCGGTCAGGGTTTTTTTACGGGCGATGCGCGCCTGTTCCAGTTTTTGCTGCTGGGTTTGTTGCTCGCCAAGCAAGGATTTCTGCTGACCCTGTTTGGCCACCAGCGAGCTCTTTTGCTCTGCCAATTGCTTGCGGGTCTGCTTGAGCTGTTCAATGGACTGCTGGCGCGCTTCGTTCAGATAGCCAAAATAGGCCAGCATGCGTTCACTGCGCTGGGTTTCTTCACCGCTGAGCACCAGCTGCAAGGCGCTGTGTTGCCCCTGACGGAAGGCGGCATCGAGCTGTTTGGCGAGGATTTCCTGCTGGGTGGACTGCTGTTTTTGAAGCTTGGCGATGGAGGTGTTCAGCCCGGAAATGTCTTTGCTCAGTATGTCGAGCGTACCTTGGGTATCACGCAGCGAACGGCTGGCTTGCGCGATGGTCTTTTCCTGGAGTTTGAGCTGATTTTGCAGCGAACTGCGCTGTTGTTGCTGTTGTTTAACCGCTTTTTCTTTTTCAGCGATGCTCTGCTGAATGTCTTTGAGCTGGGATTTGTTATCTTCCGCGGCGTTGCCGGTGAATGGCAACAGCAATGCGCCAGCGAAAAACACGCTGGCGCAGATAGTGGTTAACTTCCGTGGCGCGGAGCGTTCAGGCAACGGTTGGCTGCCTGAGTTTGCGCTTCGGGTTACCCTTGATAGTGCAAAATTCGCCTTCTCCCTCATGGGAAAGGATTATTCCACGATGAACAGCGGCTTACCAGTCATCTCTTGCGGGATTTCCATTCCCATCAGTGACAGCATGGTTGGAGCGATGTCGGACAGTTTGCCACCTTCTACCGCTTTAGCGGGTTTACCGATGTAGATCAACGGCACTGGCAAGCTGGTATGGGCGGTGTGCGCCTGGCCGGTAGCCGGATCGCGCATTTGCTCGGCGTTACCGTGATCGGCGGTGACCAGCAGTTGGCCGTCAACGGCTTTCACCGCTTCTACTACCTGCTCAATACAGTTATCCAGGGTTTCTACCGCTTTGACGGCTGCATCATAGACACCGGTGTGGCCAACCATGTCGCCATTCGGGTAGTTACAGATGATGGCGTCATATTTACCGCTGTGGATGGCTGCCAGCAGCTTTTCGGTCAACTCGGCGGAGCTCATCTCTGGCTGTAAATCGTAGGTGGCCACTTTTGGCGAGTTGATCAGAATACGGTCTTCACCTTTGAACGGTTCTTCGACGCCGCCGTTATAGAAGAAGGTGACGTGAGCGTATTTTTCGGTTTCCGAGATGCGCAACTGGGTTTTGTCGTGCTTCATCAGCCATTCACCGAAGGTGTTGGCCAGTGAGGCTGGTGGATAGGCACAGGCGGTTTTGATGTCGGCGGCGTATTCAGTCAGCATGACAAAATCACCAAACTTGACCACTTTGCTGCGTGGGAAGCCGTCGAAATCGGCATTGACGAAGGCGCGGGTGATCTGGCGCGCACGGTCGGCACGGAAGTTCATGAAGATTAACGCGTCGCCGTCGTTCATTTCGGCGCTGGCTTCGCCCGCTGCCTGGATCACGGTCGGTTTAACGAACTCGTCGTTTTCGCCACGGGCATAGGCAGCCTGCAGCGCGGCCACGGCGTTGTCGGCGGTGAATTCGCCTTTGGCCTGGGTCATCAGATCGTAGGCCAACTGTACGCGGTCCCAACGATTATCACGATCCATCGCATAGTAACGGCCGATCACCGTGGCGATACGTCCGGCACCCAGCGTGGCAAATTCGTCACTGAAACGTTTCAGTGAATTTTCAGCACTGCGCGGTGGAGTGTCGCGTCCATCCAGGAAGGCATGCAGGTAAACGGCTTTGGCTCCGCGTTGTGCGGCCAGTTTGATCATCGCCAGGATATGTTCTTCATGGCTGTGGACGCCACCAGGAGACATCAGGCCCATGATATGTACCGCTTTGCCTGCCTTCACGGCCTTGTCGACGGCGCTGGTCAGCGTTGCGTTGGTGAAGAAGTCACCGTCTTTGATCTCTTTATCCAGGCGGGTCAGGTCCTGATACACGATGCGGCCTGCGCCGAGGTTCACGTGACCGACTTCCGAGTTACCCATCTGGCCATCAGGCAGGCCGACATCCAGACCGGAAGCGGCAATCAGGGTATGTGGCTGTTGTTGCCACAGACGGTCCATGACCGGCGTTTTGGCGTTCAGGATCGCGTTGTCCTGTTGCTCTTCCCGGTGGCCGTAGCCGTCCAGGATCACCAGTACCATGGGCTTTTTCTTGCTCGACATTGCAGTAACCTCTTTATGATCGTTTTAAGTTGTGAATAGCCATCAGCCCATTGGCACTGGAATGATGGCTATTCACCCTCTGGAACCTGATGATACTACAATGTGGCCGACTAAAAAGAGCCCAAAGAGATCAAAGATGCGGTGAACAGCCTCGACTTTCTCAACGTCATGACGGTAATTTTCCAGTGTACTCCGCAGTTTCTGCATTCCCGTTTGCTTATTGGCTGTATTTGACGCATTCGGCAGGTATACTCTGAAACCTTGACTTATTTTTCCCTTAACTGACGGGAGTTGTTACACCCCATGCTGCAAGAAATTATGCAATTTGTTAGCCGGCACCCCATACTTAGTCTGGCCTGGGTCGGTCTGCTGGCTGCCGTGATCGTCATGACCTTCAAGAGCCGTTTTTCCAAGGTTAAAGAGATCGCCCGCGGTGAAGCTACTCGCTTGATCAATAAAGAAGATGCGGTAGTAGTAGATACCCGTACCCGTGATGATTTCCGCAGAGGCCATATCGCCAACGCGATCAACCTGACGGCGAGCGAGATCAAAACCGGCAGCTTCGGCGAACTGGATAAACACAAGGCCCAGCCGGTCATCGTGGTCTGTGCCAATGGTACCACCTCACGCGAACCCGCAGAAAACCTGAGCAAAGCCGGGTTTGAACAGGTCTATACCCTGAAAGACGGCATTGCCGGCTGGAGTGGGGAAAACCTGCCGTTGGCACGTGGCAAATAAATTATAGTGTGATTGAAGGGGTTTCCATGGCTAACATTGAGATCTACACCAAGGCAACCTGCCCGTTCTGTCATCGCGCCAAGGCGCTGCTGAACAGCAAGGGAGCTGCGTTTAGCGAGATTGCCATCGATGGTGATAACGTCAAGCGCGAAGCAATGATTGCGCGCAGTGGGCGAACCACCGTGCCTCAGATTTTCATCGATGGCCAACATATTGGCGGCTGTGATGATTTACATGCACTTGATGCTCGCGGTGGGCTGGATCCGCTGCTGTAAACCAGCGGCGGTCCCACTGCCAAGATGTGGGTATTGCAACCACTGAGTGTCTCTAAGGATAGTTAACCAAGGGTATTACACACATGTCAGAACAAAACAGCACAGAGATGGCTTTCCAGATCCAACGCATTTACACCAAGGATATCTCATTCGAAGCGCCAAACGCTCCGCAGGTATTCCAGCAAGAATGGCAGCCAGAAGTTAAGCTCGATCTGGATACGGCTTCCAGCCACCTGGCAGACGACGTCTACGAAGTGGTACTGCGCGTTACCGTTACCGCCTCTCTGGGTGAAGAAACCGCATTCCTGTGTGAAGTTCAGCAGGCAGGTATCTTCTCCATCTCCGGTATCGAAGGCACGCAACTGGCACATTGCCTGGGTGCATACTGCCCGAACATCCTGTTCCCGTACGCGCGTGAGTGCATCACCAGCCTGGTTTCTCGCGGTACCTTCCCGCAGTTGAACCTGGCACCGGTAAACTTTGACGCGCTGTTCATGAGCTATTTGCAGCAGCAGGCGGAAGGCGAAAGCGCTGAACCTCATCAGGATGCCTGATGAATACCGTCAATGCTTCAATGACTGTAATCGGTGCCGGCTCGTACGGCACCGCTTTAGCCATTACGCTGGCGCGTAACGGCCACCCGGTAGTGCTATGGGGGCATAACCCCGAGCAGATCCAGATTATGCAGCGCGATCGTTGCAATCAGGCGTTCCTTCCCGGCGTCCCTTTCCCCGATACCCTGTTGCTTGAAACCGATCTTGCTCGTGCATTAGCGGCCAGCCGCGATGTGCTGGTGGTGGTGCCTAGCCACGTGTTTGGTGACGTATTGCGTCAGTTGAAACCCCATCTGCGCCCAGATGCCCGCATCGTATGGGCGACCAAAGGTCTGGAAGCGGAAACGGGGCGGCTATTGCAAGACGTGGCTCGCGAAGCGCTGGGGGATACCATCCCACTGGCGGTCGTTTCTGGGCCAACGTTTGCCAAAGAGCTGGCGGCCGGATTGCCAACGGCGATCGCTCTGGCAGCCACCGACGAGCAGTTTGCCGAAGATTTACAGCAGCTGCTGCACTGTGGCAAAAGCTTCCGCGTCTACAGCAACCCGGATTTCATTGGGGTACAGCTGGGCGGTGCGGTGAAAAACGTGATTGCCATCGGTGCCGGTATGTCTGACGGTATCGGTTTTGGTGCCAACGCGCGTACCGCATTGATCACTCGTGGCCTGGCTGAAATGAGCCGTCTCGGCTCAGCATTGGGTGCCGATCCTTCCACCTTTATGGGCATGGCTGGGTTGGGCGATCTGGTGTTGACCTGCACGGATAATCAATCGCGCAACCGTCGTTTCGGTATTATGCTGGGGCAAGGCAAGGGCGTGCAGGAAGCGCAGGATAGCATCGGCCAGGTGGTTGAAGGCTATCGCAATACCAAAGAGGTATTGGCACTGGCGCAGCGCTTTGGCGTAGAAATGCCGATCACCGAACAGATCTATCAGGTGCTGTACTGTGATAAAAATGCCCGTGAGGCAGCGTTGACTCTGCTTGGGCGCACCAAGAAAGACGAAAAGCACAGTGCTTGACCTTGGCAGCGGTACAGCAATGTATCGCGCCGCGACAATTTGATTAGGTTACCCTGCCGGGATCAGGCGGGGTAGTCTGTTTTGGCAGAGAGGAAGCGATGTCGTCAGAAGAGTTAGAACAGGTCTGGAGCAGCATTAAATCAGAGGCGAGAGCACTGGCAGATTGTGAACCGATGCTGGCTAGCTTTTTCCACGCGACCTTGCTCAAGCATGAAAATCTGGGCAGCGCGCTCAGCTACATTCTGGCGAACAAACTGGCCAATCCGATCATGCCGGCGATTGCCGTGCGTGAGGTGGTGGAAGATGCCTATCGTTCCGACGCACAAATGATCGTCTCAGCGGCCCGCGATATTCTGGCGGTGCGGTTGCGTGACCCCGCAGTAGATAAATATTCAACGCCGTTGCTATACCTGAAAGGTTTCCATGCCTTGCAGGCGTACCGCATCGGCCATTGGTTGTGGATGCAGGGCCGCCAGGCATTGGCGATCTACCTGCAAAATCAAATCTCGGTCGCCTTTGGGGTGGATATCCACCCGGCGGCCACCATCGGCTGCGGCATCATGCTCGACCACGCCACCGGCATTGTGATCGGTGAAACCGCCGTGGTGGAGAATAACGTCTCTATCCTGCAGTCGGTAACCCTGGGCGGGACGGGCAAAACCAGCGGCGATCGCCACCCTAAAATCCGCGAAGGTGTGATGATTGGCGCGGGGGCTAAAATCCTCGGTAATATCGAAGTGGGGAAAGGGGCCAAGATTGGTGCCGGTTCCGTGGTGCTACAGCCCGTGCCACCACATACCACCGCCGCAGGCGTGCCCGCACGTATTGTTGGCCGCCCGGAAAGCGATACGCCATCGATGGATATGGACCAGTACTTCAACGGTGCCAATCACGGGTTTGAGTATGGCGACGGTATCTGAACAACATATCTGTAGTTATCACTAAGTACCTCCAACACCCCTGAAACCCCTTATATACTGGTGTGTGACGCAAAGTCACATATCGGTTTATATCTGTATCGCTTGTTATTACTCTGCCATTTTGGGACTATCCTAGGGACTATGATTAACTAGGTGTGAAAAGGTGTAGTCCCATGCCAGCAAAAACTAAACCATTAACCAACACCGAGATACGCAGCGCTAAGGCCACCAGCAAGGACTTGTCTTTGTATGATGGCGACGGGCTGATCCTGTATGTAAAGCCGTCAGGTTCCAAGGTGTGGCGGTTTCGTTACTACAAGCCGATCACCGGCAAGCGCCAGACAATGACCATTGGTGCGTACCCTGAAATATCTCTATCTGAGGCGCGGCAGTACCGAGAAGAAGCCAGGGCATTAGTTGCCAAGGGTATAGACCCGCAGGAATACAAGCGGGAGATAATGGCGGAGGCGCACGAGGCGAAGGTGAACACGTTGGCGAAGGTTGCTGCCGAGTGGCTGGCGGTGAAGCTGTCGCAAGACCTCAGTAAGAGCACGATCACCCAAATCAACAGAATGCTCGATGTGTACCTGTTGCCGTCTATGGGTTCGATGCCAATAACCACAATCACACCGCGCCGGGTTATTGAGGCCATGGAGTCTCTAAAGGTGGCGGGAAGGCTTGAAACCATACACCGGGCCATTCAGCGCCTACGGGAGATAATGGACTATGCCGCCAACGTTGGTTACATCACTGCTAACCCCATATCGCGGATCTCTACCGCATTCAGCCAGCCAGAAAGAACCAACAGCCCGACAATCAGACCGGAAGAGTTGCCAACGCTTTTACAGACCGTTGCCATATCACGCCTGGAACTGCCTACCCGGTTACTCATTGAATGGCAGTTGCTCACAATGACGAGGCCACATGAGGCTTCAGGCGCTGAGTGGAGCGAAATTGACACCGAGGCCAAGCTGTGGGTTATACCCGCCAATCGAATGAAGATGAAGCGTGAGCACGTCATACCTCTCTGTCAGCAAGCCTTAGACGTTATTCAGGCCATGAAGGCTATCAGTGGTGATCGAGTGCATGTATTCCCGTCATTCAAAAACCCTCAAAACTCAATGAACAGCCAAACTGTTAACGCCGCACTAAAGCGCATGGGCTACAAAGGAGAGCTGGTATCTCATGGCCTGCGCTCTATCGCCAGCACCGCACTGAATGAAGAAGGATTTAACCCGGATATTATCGAGGCCGCATTGGCGCACAGGGGCAAGGACACAATCAGGAACGCCTACAACCGCAGCGTATACCTTGAACAACGGCGTGTGATGATGGAGTTCTGGGGGAGCTATGTAGCACAAGCAGCGTCTGGGCAGGTCATGGCATCTGGTGGGCTTAAGGGATTAAGGGCCATCGCTAGCTAATAGACAGATTTTACCCATCGCTGGCACGTCTGATAAAGCCCCATTCAGACACCTCGATATTTATGACTTGCCCACAACTGTGAATAACTATCATTCTGTTTCCAAAGGGATTAATGGATAATGTGGAGGCGGGAGATCCTACTTATCCACCATTTTGGAAGGCACTTTGCAGGTGGCATGGTACACAGTGCCGATATAAAATGCAGATATAAACAGATAGTAACTGTCACAGACGGGCAGATACAGCGGCGGCGGGGAAAGGTATGAGCTGGGAAATTCTTGATGACCATCATAATTTTGTACCAGTATGGCAACTGATTAAAGGCATTGCTGATATAGGAGGCTATGACCTGAGAACGGCCACAAAATACCTATGCCGCCTAAACCCTATTGATCCAATTGATGGCACTAGAACGCTAGGTTTTTATGGGTACACTGATTTTGATGGCTATTTCCTTGCGAAGGACTACGAGTATGACCTTTGCTTGGATGCGTTCAAGATGGCCATACAAAGGGGAACCGTAAAAGCCCTTAGCCTGGGTGGTTCTAATCAACCTTATGAATCAGAGTTGTCGCTTGAGGATGGCTTCGAGCAAAGCAAAGGATTTGACTTCTTTTTGAGTAAGCGCGAGGTTCTCAAGGAAATTGAATTTCGGAACAGTGTTAATCCGGTGCAAATCCAAGTACCGGAGTGTTTAAATTTGGCTGTTAAGCATGAAGCACCAATCCCGCCATCATCCAGCAGGATATCGGACGCTGCCAAGGTTCTCATTATCTCAAGGCATGAGCATCAGCATGGTGATGTAAGCAAAAACTACCAGCGGGCAGCCGATATCATGACCGCAGAGGTTAAAGTCGCTGGTTATGTTTACGAATTCAATAGAGACACAGTGAAGCGCTGGAAGTCCGATGTATCAAAATTAAAGTTACCTGCTGCTTAAATCCCTTAATAAGGGGGCGGCTTCCCTTAATGATGGGGGATGTGATTTAACTTCCCCTCGTCACAAGTAAATATATCTGTATCCACCGGTAAGCCGGTTATCACCCAGGAGTATAGATATATGTCACTGCTAGATCGCAAAATCCTACTCAAGAAAGAAGTTAAGGCCATTCTGCGTATTTCGGCAGATAGCGCCTTTGATGATATGTGGAAAAATCACGACTTCCCCAAGCCTCTCCGCATTGGTATTCGCCGCACTGGCTGGTATGCGGATGAAGTTGAAGCGTGGCTTAAAGCGCGTAATGACGAGCGTTTTAACGCGGAGGCTGCGTAGCATGGAAATGAAAAACTGCCCCGTACAGCAGGCGGCTAGTCAGAAGGTTGGCACCTCTGATAATAGCGCCATCCCAACCATCAAGCCAGCACCGAAGAAGCACCGTGCTCGTGTGTACATGTTGAAAACTGGCGTCAATGGCTGGACTGAGAACGACATTCTCAAGTATTGCCGCCTCTCGTCTGGCCGCAACTACGCCAGCGAGCTGGAACGCCGCCTGGATATTCATCTGGAGCGTATCGACGAGAAGAACCCGGACGGAATCGGTAGCCATTTCCGCTATCGCTTTGTGAGCCGTGCTGATGTTCTGCGCGTGATCCAGTTGGTCAACCATAACGCCGCTGCTGGTGGCTATCACGGCCTTTCCCAAGGCGACATAGCCAACATCCTGACCTTGTACCCGGACGCCTTCACCGCCGCCTAACGGAGCCTGACAAATGAAACTCGAAAAAAGCAGATTCAATTCTGAGGCCGCCCCTCAGCCTGTCGCCGCCCAGGGCGTTATTGGTAATAACGACTTTGCCGCCCTAGTGCCGGTTATTTCCGGCCAGATCGGCGGGCGTGAAAATAATATTGTCAGCGCCAAGGCATTGCATAAAACGCTAGGTGTGGGCCGTGATCTCTCAACCTGGTTCAATGAACGCATTCAGGAATACGGCTTTGTCCGTGGTGTGGACTACTTCACCGACGATGACCAGGGCGCAGTATGGTTAATTAATGAACAATATTCCCCCGTTTCGGGGAAAAATAAAAAGCGTGGTCGCCCTGAGAAAGGTTACTACCCCACCTTAGCAACAGCGAAAGAGCTGGCAATGGTAGAGCGCAATGAGCAAGGCCGCGCCATTCGTCGTTACTTCATCCAGTGTGAGGAAGAATTACACCGCAGCGTTCCAGAGATAGCCGCACGTTTACGCCACCAGCTCAAATCCCGCATTGGTGCCGCCAATATGTTCAAGGCAATGTGTACGGCCTTGGAAGCTGCCAGAGCTGAGCAGGGTAAACAGACCTCACAGAACCATTACACCAACGAAAGCAACATGATTGCCCGTATCGTCCTGGGTGGCATGACGGCCAAACAGTGGGCGCAGGCGCACGGCATTGATGGTGATCCACGCGACAGCATGAACGCCGAACAGCTTGAACACTTCTCCTACATGGAAAGCACCAACATCACTCTGATTGATATGGGTATGGACTACGAGCCGCGTAAGGCTGAGTTAATTCGCCTGTCGCAACGCTGGTTAACCAAGCGCCTGGGGGCTGACCATGACTAAGCCAACAAGCAAGCCACAACCAGGGCAGCGCTACAAAGACTCACACGGCCACCGGGTAACAGTGGTTAGTGTGGAGTTCCTGCGTGTGACGTTCTACCGCGACGGATACGAGCACCCATGCGTACAGCCGTTAGAGCGCTTCGACAAGGATTATCAGCTTATCGTCGGGGGTGAGAATGATTAACGCTACCTGCCAGAAAGAAGCCTTTCCCCTGGCTGGCGACCTGTCAAAACCTGACATCTGGCCCGGGGCAATGTTAACAATTGATAACACCACCGACCGTAAAGCTGGTGGCGCGATCCTAACAATTCCTAAGGCTCTGAGTGCTGCCGGTCATTATCCGGTTTTGGATAATGCTGTTATGCATGGCTTTTTACTTACGTCAGTCTTTGCGTACCGGGTATGCAATGCGGTAGCAACTGAGTTTCTTGAGTCCATAAAAAAAGGCAGCATTTCTGCCACCCTGGAGAGTGTGAGGCAAAGTGCAAAAACGCACTGTGGTCACTCTTTTGGTTTCTTGCGCTGTTCCAGCTTGAGCTTTCGACCACAGGCATCAAGTACCCAGGCAGAAAAGTTGGCGCTGGGATTTTCTGGCTTCTCTCGCTCTACGCTTACGTCTATTTCTTCAATTAGTTCGTGCGGAAAGCGAATTCCCTTCAAGCTTGACTTGTTATTAACATTCTTAGTCGCCATTGGTTTTTCTCCTAGATGGTGTGTAAGCACTATACACAAAAGTGGAGGAAATAAAACACTTGACGTGTTAGAACACTCGGGGTTATGGTGTTCTAACACCTTATCCACAGGTAAGGCACAGGCAACACACAAAATAACGAAACCCGGCAGTGCGTCAACACTAGCCGGGTCTCTTACCACCAACGTTAATCACAGTAACGAGGTAGCTATGTCAGATCATACCACACCCTTAACCGGGCGGAATTCCCTCACCCCGAATAAGTTCACCTGGCGCTTTCTGGCGATATCCCGCACAGACCGTAACGCCAAACCTTGCCGCATGTCTGTAGAGGCACACACCGAGCGCGAAGCCCGCCAAGTGCTGGCCCCTCACTTCATCCTGTCATTGGCCGCCCGCCTGCCGGTTCAGGGGGTGAGCTATGCGTAAGCCAAAGCACGAACCTGTCGCAAACATCCTATCGCTTGCTGAACAGGCCGAGCAAATTCTAACCGTCATCTATAACAGATGTTCCGATGATATCCCCTTTGATTTACTGGAAGTTATCGGTGTGGCAAAGGATTTAACCGCAAAGGTGGCTAGCTGGCTTCAAGTTGTTGAAGGGGGTGAGGCATGAACACATACAGAATTATCGGTTACGCCGTGAATAAGCGCTTTCTGACGGTCGGTATTCACTTTGACATCAAGGGCGAGAACGCGAAGGCAGCGACCGCAAAGGCGATGAATCAAGCGCAGCAGGATGGCTATTCGCATATCCGTTTCAACCAGATTCGCGAGGTGAGCCATGTGTAAATCGATGCCACTTATTGACGCTAGAGGCCGCGTTGAGCAAGCGAAAACCACCCTTTCTGTCTGGCTTGAGGCAACAAAGGCCGGAGAGTCCGATAGACATATGATCGGCGCGGTAATGTCTTTGCTGGAAGGTGTGACAGAGGCAATGGACGAGGCGGAAAACAGTCTCGGTGACTACGTTATGCGTGACCATTCTGGGGGTAAATCATGAGCCACGAAATCACCTTAGCTAAGGCGGCAGAAAAGGCCGAACAGGCCGAAGTCGTCAGTCGTCTATTAGAGAGCTATCCGCATCAGATGGCAGAAAGTGAAGTTTCCGCCATTGCCTCGTTACTGGCCCGACTAACAGGTGAAGTTTCTACATGGCTGATTGAAGAACAGGCCCAGCGCATGGATGCCGAAGCGGCGAAGCGTGGAGGTAAACATGCATAGCATTCTTTCGCTACTTGATGCCCTGATCAAGATTGAAGCACTAGCCGCAGCAGCCGGACACCTCGCACCGAGTGGTGATGAAGGGGAGGTAAAACACCGTCTGTTGGAAGTTATCGAGATAACAGCCAAAGAGGCGCAGGACGGCAACAAGGGGGCTGGCTATGTCGAATCAAACTAACCGTTACCGCGTGTTTATTTGCGCTACTGATGCCGCTGGGTACCCTATTTCCCCTGCCTGGTATGGCAATGCTCAGAACCAGAATGAGGCTATCAAAAAGGCGTTGGACGAGGCTGTAGAGAATTGTTGGACTGTGACCAAAGTCATTGGCGTTCAGATGAAGCGCAAGCCGCAGGTGGTGGCAGCATGAATAAAATAATTGAGCCCCAAAAACCGGGATTTCCCGGTATTTCCCGCATAGAGGCCACGCCTGACGGCATCACCTTCACAGCTCTGAACGACGAAGGTGCTTTCCAGCAGCCTCGACTACTGGGGTACTCCTCCGCTATTCGTCAGCTTGACCGGGGTGATTTTGATAAATCGTTGCCTGATGGTCTGGGTGTGATAGCAGAAATTCAGCAGGCTGATACTAACGATTGGTTTACTCCATCCGATGAACAGATGGCGATTGTCTGGCGCTGGATTGTGGCCTGCCTGTTTATCTGCGAACAGCGGGATAAAAACGGAACCGTTGATGTTGAAAATGAGGACGGCGGCGCTGACCGTGCGGTTCTCTATGTGGGTGAATATGGCGGCATTTCCATTTATCCCGCGACGGAGCGTTTTTCATTGGCCACCCATATCGAGGGGCTAGCTATTGAAAAGTACGGCGCAAAGGAGGGGCTATCGCTTGCCATCAAAATGTACCAGGGAATGGCAGAGGCAGATCCTGAAGGAGGCCAACTGCGTTTGTCACCGATGGGGCGCGACGGTCTGACAATGCTCCACGATGGATTTATCGAAACTCTGAATACAGAAGGCATACCGCCAGCACCGACGGCGCACTAAGGGGAAGTTATGCGTAATATCGAATTAATCCGCGAAGTGACCAAAGCAGCCGCAAACCGCTGGCCTGATGTGTTGCCGATGGTGGGGATCGAGGTTCCTGCCAGCCCACGCGCACAAGTGGCCTGCCCGGCCTGTGGTGGGAAAGATCGCTTTCGTTTCGACGATAACAAACGCGGCTCCCATATCTGCAACCAGTGCGGGGCAGGTGACGGGCTAGACCTCATTAAGAAGGTGAAGCAGTGCGACGCCACCGAAGCCGCTCGAATGGTCGCTGATGTGCTGGGTATTGATTACCGGACAGCAGATACAGCACCAGAGACCACCAGCCAGAGCAAGGCAATAATCGAAGCCGAGCGCCAACAGCGGGAGCAGGAACGCCAGCAAACTGAGGTAGTGGAGCAGGAGCGGAAGCGCCAGCAGTTTAACCGGTGCTGGAAATCACTGACCGCCGAAGCTGTGGAGTGTGTGCCTGATTACCTTAAGGCCAAGGGGCTGACTGGCTTCACCTTCCCCACCCTGAAAGATGGCCGCTTGCTGGTGGCCCTGACCGACGAAACCGGCACAGTCACGGCAGCACAGACCATAACCCCCACTGGTGAGAAACGTCAGGTAACCGACGGCACCAAGCGCGGCGCATACCATGCCGTAAACACCACAGAACAGCCGCACACGGTGATTATTGCCGAGGGGCTGGCAACCACACTAACCGCTCACCTGATGCGCCCTGACGCGCTGACGGTGGCCGCTATCGATGCAGGGAACCTGCTACACGTTGCTCAGGTAATGCGCCGGAAATACCCAGACGCGCAGATCATCATTGCCGGGGATAACGACCACCACGCAGACGGCAGCGCCAACACTGGCAGGATCGCCGCAGAGAAAGCCGCTACCGCTGTTGCTGGATGGGTATCCGTGCCACCGACTGAATACAAAGCCGATTGGGATGACTACCGCCAGCAGAATGGCCTAGAAGCTTCTACACAAGCATTTGACGATTCGCAGTATCAGCACAAGGGGGAAGGAGTGAGCGTCCAACTGAAAGCCATTGAGGGCGGTAAAAAAGACCACCAAGAGGCTGACCCGCTAAAACCTCGCATTGAGAGCCGCACAGATGGCGTTTTCTGGATCACGCCGAAGGTAGACACGGTGAGCGGCGAGGTGATCAACAATGAATCGTGGTTGTGTTCACCGCTGGAAGTGATCGGCACAGGGCGGGATGACAAAGACCAATACCTGATTATCCGTTGGCTACCGGTAGGCGAAACCCTGCCGACAACCGCAGCTATTCCCCTGGCCGACATTGGCGAGCGTGAAGGCTGGCGCACCTTGAAAGCGGGCGGGGTGAATGTGACCACGAAAACCGCACTCAGGGCCACCCTGGCCGACTGGTTCCAACGTGCTGGCTCTCATGAGATTTGGCGTGTGGCACAGGCTACAGGCTGGCAGTGTGGGGCGTACATCATGCCAGATGGTGAGGTCATTGGTTCACCTGACAAGCCGGTACTGTTCAATGGTCGCAGTGCTGCCGCTGCCGGGTACACCGTCAAGGGAACGCCGGAGGGCTGGCGTGATTCGGTGGCGCGTTTGGCGCGGGGCAATCCGTCAATGATGGCGGGCATTGGTGCGGCGTTGGCTGCTCCCCTCATTGGGCTGGCCGGTGCTGATGGGTTCGGCATTCACTTCTACGAGCAATCGAGCGCCGGTAAGACCACCACCGCCAACATTGCCAGCAGTCTGTACGGTGAGCCTGACGCCTTACGCCTGACGTGGTTCGGGACGGCATTAGGGATAGCCAACGAAGCCGCTGCGCACAATGACGGACTGATGCCGCTGGATGAGGTGGGGCAAGGCGCTGATCCGGATAGCGTGGCGAAATCGGCCTACACCCTGTTTAACGGCGTCGGTAAGCTCCAAGGGGCTAAGGAGGGAGGCAACCGTGATTTGAAGCGCTGGCGTACCGTGGCGCTCAGTACCGGGGAAATGGACATTGAAACCTTCATCGCTACCGCTGGCCGCAAGGTTAAGGCCGGGCAGTTGGTGCGCCTGCTGAATATCCCATTGGAGAAATCACAGCAACACCATGAAACGGCCAACGGCAAGGCCCACGCCGACGCCTTGAAAGATGCTTATCAACACAACTACGGGGCCGCTGGGCGCTTTTGGATTAAGCACCTAGCCGACCACCAGCAGCAGGCCATAGCCGCTGTGAGAACCGCTGAAGAACGTTGGCGCTCACTGATACCGGCAGACTACGGCGAGCAGGTTCACCGGGTAGCGGCGCGGTTCGCTGTACTGGAGGCGGCGCTGTTGTTCGGGTGTGTCGTTACCGGTTGGGATGCGCAGGAATGCCGGGACGCGATCCAGCACAACTTTAACGCCTGGATCAAAGAGTTCGGCACCGGCAACAAAGAGCACCAGCAGATTATCGAGCAGACGGAAGCCTTCTTGAATGCCTACGGCCTGAGCCGCTTTGCACCGCTGCCCTACGATCCGCAGAGCCTGCCTATTCGTGATTTGGCCGGATACAGGGACAAGGGGAAGCATGAATGTGATGCGATGGTGTTCTACACGTTCCCAGCAGCGTTTGAGAATGAGATAGCGGGAGGGTTCAACTCGAAGCACTTCGCTAAGGCGCTGGCAGAGGCCGGGATGCTGACACCGCCAGCCAGTGGGAGAGGCTTTCAACGGAAATCACCGCGTATCAACGGGCGACAGATTAACGTGTACGTGATCCACCACCTGCCAGACGGCGAACAGTCAGAAGAATAAAATCTCTACGTGAGAGAAAACATGTTGGTTCAGTTAGTTCAGTTGGTTCAATTTGTAAAGATGACTGTTTTTAAAGGAAATTATTTTTAATTTTGAACCAACACTGAACCAACAAATGCCCGTTTTGAACCAACAAATTATTGTGTTTCTGGCTGGTGGCCCTAATCACAAGCCAGAAAACCAGCGGAGTGAGTGGGAATGAGCACACAAACCAACGTGCATACCGGGGGTGCAAAATCTACCGGCAGAATGAGCAAGGAGCACCGGGCGGAAGTGCTACGCCTGAAACAATCGGGCATGGGTTATCGCCGTGTTGCTGACATCACCGGCTTTAACCTGAGTACGGTTAAAAGCGCCTGTAAGCGGTCTGGCCTGTTCGCAGACAATCAGGTACACAAAGCCCTGTTTGCAATCCCGGAACCGCAATACGGCACCGCTGTAGCGACAGTAAAGCCACTACCGCCTCAACGTGTCATTACCGGGCATAAGCAAACGGACGCTTACCTGTGGGTGCTGGAAGTGATCGGCACTAACGAGCTGGCACACGTCGCCGCAGCAGAGGACGCGCTTAAAAAGCTGACCATTACCCCTAGGCAAGCGCAGGAACGCTACACGCAGCATCTTGTAAGCGCGGGCGCGGGTTGGACGGCCGCATTCTCAACCATGTTCATGGATGACCCACAGCACCACATCAACCGAGCCAAAGCGCAGAACAGCGAGGCGGCCAAGGTGAGAGCGGTATTCGGTAGCTATGAAGCCGCCATGAAGCCCACCCAGGCAGAGACGATGATGCTGGATAAATACGGGCATCTGTATGTCAGCGATTTGGCTGAAGGCGAAACCCGCTCAATCAGTTGGGAAGAACACGAACAGGAAGAAACGGAGCGTCAACGTAAAACCGAGGGGTTCAGGGATGCGCTTCCAGAGCCTCACACGCTCTCGGACGTGGTGAGGGAGTGGCAGTATTGGGATTGGCTCTACGGTATGCGTCAGGCGGCTTACAAGGAGCTGTATAACGATTCCCTGGTGGATAGCGAGCCGTATATTTATGACCGTGAGGATTATCTTTCTGGCCGATTGTCGCAGATCCGCCCGCTCCACCAGCGTGAGGCTGTGGATGTGTTGAAGTGGATACTGGTTCAAGAGCGATTTGAGGATGACAGCGAGGCGATATTATTCAATCTCATTGGCGCTCAATACTAACAGCAATAGCGTGAGTGAATTATTACTCAGGCAACTTTATTCGCATGTCCATACCAGGCTCTAAACATTCATAGACAGGCCCGCTCAGGTGGGCTTCAGTCATCCTCAATGTGACTTCCACAGCCATCAACAAAATCGATCGCAATGATCGAAATATACCATTGCATTTATCGCAATAATAATTGCAATCATTTCATTTTGTGCAACACTAAAGACTGTATTAATAACCAGTGAGATTGTGGCTATGGCAACGAAAGCAAACGTTAAGCCTGTTCTTTTATCTGGTGAGCAGATGGCGGCGATACTTCAAATTCAACGCCAAGAGAAACAAAAGTCACCGTTGGGTATCTCGCCAAGCATTCATGAGATTGCTCGCGGGCTGGTGGCTAAAGCGCTTACTAGCACTATCAACGAATCTAACTAAGGGGCATCCATGGCTCGTAAAGAACTCTATTACACAGTGTCAGGCACCAAAGGCCGTGACGAAGGGAAAATGTTTTACATCCAGGAGATGCCAGCATCACAGGCTGAGTGGTGGGCAATTCAAGTGGGGATGGCGATGTCTCGAAACGGCGTTGAGGTGCCAGACGATTTATCAAGCATGGGCATGGCTGCGATGGCTATGCACGGGTTGGCCCTGGTTGCGAAAATCCCGGCAGTTGAAGCTAAGCCGTTACTCGATGAACTGATGGCATGCGTTCAGGCTGTTCCAAACCCTAACGATAAGAAAATTCAGCGCACACTGGTTGAGTCCGACACCGAAGAGGTTGCTACACGCCTTAAGCTGCGTATGGAGGTTTTCAAGCTTCACGTGGATTTTTTGCTACCCGCAAGCGCTTAAATATGCCTCCGACTATGCCGGGTGATGATGTTGGCGGAATGATTGAACTCGTCAATGTGCCGAAGATTATTGGCATCATCATCTCGCATAAGTTGAATTTGGCGAGCCTCCATGAGTTAGACACGGTTTATGGCCTGGAGGATGCTTGGCGGTTTCTCGAAGTGATAACCGTTCATGATTACAACCAAATGGTCATCAACAAAGGCCAGTGAGGCGAGATAATGCCAACAGTTATTGATGCTTTAGTTATCACCCTCGGTCTTGACCCCTCTGATTTTAAGAGGGGTAGCGATGAAATGACCGAGGAAATGAAGAAGCAAAAAAAGGAATCAGAGAAATTAGCCAAGGATATGGAGGCGGCAGGTAAAAAAGCCGCCTCTTTCTTTGGTTCGATAAAGAATGAATTACTTGCTTTGGCAGGGATAACCCTAACTATCGGGGGGATAAGAAGCTTTGTTTTATCGACCGCCGACTCCCTGAGCAAGCTAGGGTATGCCGCGCAGAACCTTGGAATGAGCAGCAAGGAACTGGATGGCTGGCAGAAGTCATTTGCAAAATTTGGGGCGGGAGCTGAGCAGGTGCGCGGCTCCATGGCTGGTCTGCAGAATGACCTTGCATTACTCCAAAACAAAGGTGAGATAAGCCAGGGACTGATAACCATTACTGGCCGTCTGGGCATCAACCTTCAAGACAAGGAAGGTGCCTACAAGTCTGTTCAAGCCATTTACATGGAGTTGGCCGACCGATTCAAGAATATGGATCCGGCTACGCGTCAAATGTATGGGCGCGATGTTGGCTTGTCTCCTGAGATGGTTAACATGCTGTCGCGTGGGAGCGGTGCTGTTAAGCAGGATGTATCTCGGTATACCGCAATATCTAATGCCACGGATGAGGCGACAAAAAAAGCTCAGATGTATGAGCAGAAGCTCTCAGATCTGGCTTCCAAGTTTGATGCGACCAAGCAAAAAATCCTTATTGGCATGATGCCAGCGCTGGAACAACTTAATCGGCTTCTTGATAAGTTTGGTGATTGGGTCAATAAGAACTCAGACAAAATTGCCGCATTCTTCAATGAGGCTGCCATTGGGATCGGTGACGCAGCCAAAGCCGTTGGGGACTGGCATGGCGAATTATCGGCGCTAGCCATTTTCATGGGCGCTGTTTGGCTTGGCAGCATGTTGGGGCCAATAGGTAAAGTTATAGCCATGATTGCGCTTGCAACCTCCAAGGTAAAATCACTGCAAGAAGAAGCAGGCAAGGTTGGAAAAACAAAAGGTGAGTACCTCCTTGATAAGGTTAACGAGAACCAAGAAAAAAACGGGGTCGGTTTTTGGGAGTTCGTTGATAAAGCCAAGAATTATTTAGGCTTTGGTGATGAAGGGGAAGATCCTGCCGAGCCAGTTCAGCACGCCCAATCAGCCAACCGCTCTAAAACGAGAGGTGCGCGTAACAACAACCCTGGCAACCTTGAATTCAGAGGCCAGCGCGGGGCTGTTCCTGAGCAGGGGCCGGGAAGGTTTGCGGCATTCAAGACCATGGGCGAGGGAGTTGCCGCCCTATACCGTCAACTGATGCGGTATTTTCAACGCGGAAAAGACACCATCGCGGAAATTGTTAATACCTACGCCCCGTCCAGCGATGGGAATAATGTTCAGGCGTATATCTCCCACCTTTCCAAGGCTACCGGCAAAGGGGCTAATGAAAAGCTAAATCCCAACGACATTGAAACCATGCGAAGTTTGATGCGCGGCATTGTTGACCACGAAAGTGGGAAGGATGCGGTTAGCAATGCTGACTTAATAAAGGGATTACAGCTAGGGTCTGGTGGTTCGTTCTCCCCGGCACCAGGTGGAGGCGCTGGATCTTCAAGCGAAGTTAATATCGGGGTTCAAAACATCTATACGCAGGCAACTGATGCCAAAGGGATCGTGACAAGCATGCATGATGAATTGGGTCGCAGCCCACTGATAGGGGCAATCAACGGTGGCGTATCATGAGTGATGACAACAAGGGCTATGTAGGAGAATTAAGCGCTGAGGATAGGGCCAGTCAGGAAAACCTGCTGATTGCCATGATGAAGCAATTTATGGGGTTAAAGTGCTTCACTGCCGTGGTTAACGTGATCGCAGTGTCTACTGATGAGGAGCTATCGCCCGTTGGCTTTGTTGATGTGAAGCCGATGGTTAACCTGCTGGCGGCGAGTGGTGATAGGGTGGATCACAACACCCTTTACAGTCTCCCCTTCTTCCGATTGCAGGGGGGTAGTAACGCCATCGTCATTGACCCGCAGCCCGGCGATATCGGCGTCGCTATATTTGCAGACAGGGACATTACCAACATCAAAAAAACACGCCAGCCGGGCAACCCAGGTTCATTTAGGCGCAACCATTACTCTGATGGTCTTTACATTGGTGGATTCCTCAATGGTTCGCCAACGCAGGTCATTCAGTTTTTAAATGGCGGCATAAAAATAACCTCGCCAGAGGTGAACATTAACGGACTGAAAGTGCTTGGTGATGGGACGCTTGTTCTTAAAGACGGCATCGTTGTTGACTCTCACAAGCATGGCGGCGTTGAGTCTGGCGGCAGCTCTACCAACACACCTGAAAATTAAGGCATAAAATGAGCACATACTCGGAAAAGCTGATATCCGTGGAGTTTAAGCTTGCAAGCAACAGCGATGAAGTGGTGCGCCTGGATGGGTATCGTTGCGAAGTTAACATACAGAATGCTGGAGGGAGGAGCCAAAGCTCAATAGATATGGTGATTCACAATGTAAATCAGGATCTTTCCCAGTTAATTGTGGGGCAGGGATTCAGCCAGTTTACAACCAAAAGCACTATTTCACTGCTAGCTGGTGAGCAAGATAATCAAATACAGGTTTATCAGGGCACGGTAGTCGACGCGTATGTTGATTATAACAAAATGCCTGATGTCCCCATGCGGATACAGTCCAATAGTAAATATTACTACCAAGTGAAACCAGCCGCCCCGAACTCCTACCGAGGGGCCGCGAAGGTTCAAGACATCATAAAATCGCTGGCAGAGTCATGCGGCTATGCTTTTGTTAATCATGGCGTAGATAAAACCCTAACTGATATGTACCTGGTTGGTAGCGCAATCAATCAAATGCTGGACTGCGCAGATGCTGCCGATATTGGCATGACAATCCACAACGGGAACGTTGAGATATCCAATAAAGGCGGGATACTCACAGATATTGTCCCTGAAGTCTCCCCAGAAACCGGCATGGTTGGATATCCAACGGTGACCAATCAGGGGGTGGTAGTTAGTATGCTATTCAACCCCCAGCTACGACGGCAGGGGCGCGTTCTTATTAAGTCAGACAACAAGGCTGCTGATGGTGTATTGACGATTGTTAATCTTACTCACAATATATCATCAAAGATTCCCGGTGGCGTTTGGATGACAACCATTAGAGCAATCAAATATGCGGGGTAGTTGGTAGCTATGGCACTAAATTTAAATGAAACAACAATTTTATCAGCAATCAATGGTGGCGGGATTTTCTCGGTAATTGGCAGCGTTCTTGTTCCAAGTTATGGCGTCTATTACTCATCTTCTTCGCCAAAGATCGGGCAGAAAGCGCTTGTTTATGACACGACTGTTTCTTTTGCTCGCCAGAATGAAAGCGTGATCACTACAGCCCCCTTAGAGCGCGGTGACTATATTGCAGTGAACAAGGTTAGGAGGCCGTCAGAGATAAATCTTGTTGTGGCATTCGATGGCTGGACGGGATACAGCGGGGCCGTTCCAAACCTGCCAAATTTCACCACAACATCGAGAACGGACTTTTTAAGAACGCTAGACAAAATGGTTGAGAGCCCTGACACGTACGACATTGAAACGCCAGACGACCTCTACCGTGATTATGACTTGGCCAGGTACGACTACAAGATCGACTCAAAAAACGGCGTAACTATGCTAATTGTCTCTTTGGTGTTCCAGGCTGTGCCTGTTACAGCGAGAAGCTCAAAGGCAACGATTAACAAAAACACGAAATCAGATGCCGCGTTTGTCACTGAGAAGAGCGATAAGGCGGCGACGAGAGAGGCCAATATTGATGATGTAACCAAGGCGATTCGTTCAGCCAGGGACATGGTGCCATCAGCGCAGCCTCAAACAGTGAATACGGTTAGCCGCGCTGCTCTTGGTCTTAGTGGCGAGGCACAATTAAAGAGTGCGGTCAAAACGCTTATGGGGCTCATCTCATGAAAAAATTGATGATGATCGCATTGATTGCCATGCCTTTCGTTGCAAATGCTGATAGAGAGTCGCAGGAGCGCATAGATGATGCATGCATGGATCAGGCCAAAGTGTTCTCAGTGGTTGCCTACCAATCAGCGCAGTTCTATCCTGATAAGGATTTGGCTGTCAAACAAGCCGACTGGGCAGCTAGGCAGGTTAACAAAGAGAGCCCCAATATAGCCTTTGCTCGCCGCATAGTTGAGGAAATATTCAGAAACTCACCGATGAGGCGGGTATTTAGGGATGGACACGATTTAGATTTTATGTGGCCGTATTATCAAAGTTGCCGCGACGAGCCAGAAAACTACCTTAGCGACTACAACTCCATTAAGACGGGGTAAGTGGCAGTGTATGGGGGGCGGTTCCGCCAGCTTTAAAGCGCAACAGTTTGATGATTTATACACACCATAAAAAGGTGAGATTTCTCACCTTTAGCTTAGATGATTAAGCGACAAGTACGGGAGAGCACGCCGGGTGGAGGCAATGCCATGACTCACAGCACAAAGAAAAAGGTTAACCGCTACTTTAACGGCAAGATTACGGCAAGGCTGATTGTGTCGGTTGAGGCTGATATTGTCGCCCTGGTGGATGAAGTGATAACGGGTAACCCAACACACCCCGCAGCGCGGAACCGTTCGGAGTTCGTGAGGCTGGCAATACTGGAGAAACTGGGGAGGGGCGGGTAGGTAAATCTTTGACCCCTTCACCTGACAGACCACCAGCACCCTATCAATTTAACGCTAACCCGATTTCTTTGGATTCATGGGCCTGTAAAACGAAACATAAAGCAATTCGCAAATTGGCCTAAAAGCCGCACCACGACAGGGATAAGCCCGATTGCGCACGGTTCGCATTTCTTTTAACTCCCATATTATTTCGTATTCAAAAATCTGGAGATTGCGAAAATGAGAGAGCAAACCAGAAGCTACACAGACGCACTCCCACGCATTGGGTTAGCGTACCTTGGGAATATGCGCCGGGATTTGGCAGATATGCCAGACGGACATGCCACCAGTGCCACCACCGAAAGCGGGACGTTGTGGATCGCCAGGAATGGTAACGGGTACACCGCCACCATCAACGGGCATTCGTTCACGCTATCACTCACAACTACTCAGGCTGGTTACGGCGTGCGTCATTGGTATCTATGCCCTCACTGCCACCAGCGATGCGCAAAGCTCCATATCGGGCGTAAGGATATCGCCTGCCGTAAGTGTTGGGGGCTTCACTACGCCAGCCAGAGCGAGGATAGGTTAGCCAGAATGCGCCGGTTAATGAGAAGTAAGCGCCTTGCCATCTGGCCCCATAACACACCGGAGTTAATGAACCTGTTCAAGACGCCTTTCCAGTTTGCCAAGCCCAAGGGTATGAGGTGGGAAACGTTTGAGCGTAAGCGTTGGCAGTTGTTCCGGCAGGAGGAACGCTACTGGAAGGTATTCATCCCTGCAATTGAACGCCTGACAGGGAAGATTGAAAGGGATTAGGCCTGTGAGTGACCAATAGTCACGCACAAATGCGAATTGCGAATATGGCCGAAGGGTTCCAGGCATAGGCGGTGATCCAGACAATGCCGATCACCACCGAATGGCAGCATTTAACACCATCAAGTTAAAAATGTACGTTAGTCCATAAGTTCGAAATTCTAGCTAAGGTGAGAATCACCATTGATTACGCTAAAATGGCGGTGATCCACGTAAGGAGTGGTCACCACTACCCTAAGGTTGCCCTAAAGGATGTGCTGTTGAGAGCAGGCTACCAATCATCGGAGGTGATACCGTGCTTGACCGTCATACTATGGAACTGGCGTTAATCAGCGTCGCCAAGCGGGAAGGATTGACCTTGAACGGTAAAGACCTGCTAGACATCCGTACCAATGTTTCGATGGCACTGGCGGCCAAGGAGCGCCACCGGCAGCGGATGAACACACCGGCCTACCAGTGGAAGAAGCCAGCACCACGCAGGTAATCAGTAGACAACCACAAGATCACCACAAGGTATTGTGGTAACACAACACCCCTAACTACGGCTGAAGCACTGCTGATAAGATTGATAGGTAAAAACGTTCAATACACCCTTTGGTGGTGTTAAACAGGCTTAACAACCACATATAGTGTTTTGCATTGATGTATAGCTAGCTATACAAAAGCAAGTGCGCCCGGTCACATTGACATAAAAGCAACATAGTGTAGATTTAGCATCAACTGAGCCCGGCCCCCTGGCTTGATCCTATCTTAGATGGGTGATTGTTATGGCCGGGCCTTCTCATATCTGGGGGCAGGGAAACTCTGAATGGCTGATCCGGTAAAGGTTCATAAAGAATATGACGAACTAATCGATCTGCTACTTTCCCGTGGCATGAATGTGCCCGACCGTCCCCATGCAATAAAAAAAATCTCGCAGGTAGGCTATTACCGCCTATCGGGTTTTTGGTATCCGTGTCGAATCCCTCACATAACGTCTGAAAATATCAGAACTCGATTGGATCAGGTGCGCCAAGGGACAAACTTTCGGGATGTATACGACCTGTATTTGTTCGATAAAAATCTTCGTCTTCTGATGATGAATGCCTTGGAACGAGTCGAAGTTTATGTTCGCTCTGTCATTGCACATGAAATTGGCAAAATATCCCCTCTTGGGTACCTGGACGATGCGCTGATCAACCCCAAACACTTGAAGCCACGGCATGGTGGGCGTTGTAGCGCAAGAGATGAATGGCTTACCAAGCATTCAAACGAAATAGCCAAAAGCAGAGAGGATTTTATCAAGTGGCACGAGGGTAAATATGAAGGATTGCCGTTCTGGGTAGCTATTGAGGTTTGGGATTTTGGCTTAATGTCAAAATACTATGCCATGCTGAAGGATGGTCACCGCAATGGGATACTTTCTAGGCTTGGTATAGCTCCTGGTAATGGTGCTATCTTTCAAAACTGGCTTAGCGCCATGAACGTGCTTAGAAATCGTTGCGCTCATCACTCACGTATCTGGAACAAAGTTAACGAGCCAAAGATAATGCCATTACCAAACCATCCTTATTTCGAACGTTTGAACATGAACGACGATGCTTATGAAAGGATGTACGGGATGATAGCCGTGCTATGGCTATTGGTGAAAGAAATTGGCCCCGGTTCAACCTGGATTAGGCATGTTGCTGACTTGATAGATACCAAGCCACTTTTACCAGGGTGTAATTTGACGGCGATGGGGTTCCCTAACAATGAGGGGTTCCCCCGAAAATTATTTGATATTGAATAAATTAGCTTTGTGTTATCCGGTCAGGGCGGCAGTAATCAGGTTGGTATTATTCCCCTGACGCTTCCAGGCGCTGTAAATGTCCTTATCCCATGCCTTACCCGCCTTGGTCTGATAGCCAGCATCATTGAGCCGCTCAGCGATGATCCGGCCATTGTCCAAACCTTCCCCGATAGTCTGGGCAACAATGGCAATCACAGCCTTTTCATTGTACGGGTGTGGAGGTATGCCTGACTTACCGGCAACTAGGGCCGCCGCTGCCATTTCCATTCGCTCCACCAGCGCCAGCATACGCTTATCAGAATCAGCCACAGGGCGATTTAGCTTGCTCCTGATGGCATCGACCAGCCAAGCCGACTTATCGCTACCTGACTCCGCCACGGCCTGATTAAAGGCATCCTGTAAATCTGCCGGAACCCGGAACGCCACTAAGTTGGATTTGCTCACACTCGCACCTCGATAGCCAGTTGATAGGCATACAGTGTACTACTGTATAACAGTGTTATACATAGCTGGTGGCTGAATTTAAGGACTTGATAGAGGGCGATGATTCTTTCCCTGGCTGGTGGAGTTTCGCGACCAGTACGCACAAGACAAGATGATCGCCACTGAACCAACACGAAAAGCCCCTTTGTTGGTTCAAAACGGCCTTGTGTTGGTTCACTTTTTGAAAATAAAGTCATATAAAACAATTATCTTTACAAATTGAACCAACTGAACCGACTGAACCAACATACTTTTGTTTATATATAGAGAATCCCAGAGCAAAAAAACGCTTTCAAACGGTGGAATGCGGCTTGGCGGGGAGCTAACCACTTTAAATGTGTGATTTGCGTCACAAAGTGGTTTTTGGCTATTTCGGTACGCACTCAAAAGTACGCAGACCGGTACGCAGCGAAAACGCACCTAACGGTAAGATTACGGTAAGGTCACACGATGGTCGCACTAAGGTTTACCTGGATTGTTGCGAACTGAGCCAAATAGTTGGCTGAGTGGTGTTGTGGTTTCCAGTCGTGAGGTTTCCAAACAGGTTTCCACCGAAAACAGGGTTCGAAATTTTGGATTAGTTAGGATGATAGGGTCGCTGGGTATAGTAGTATCAACAGAGCTTATCCCATGTACCGCCTTTCCCCGTCCTGCTTTGCACACCTCAAAAATGATTCAGCACGTCCAAAGTAACCAGGGCAGCCAGGAGGGAAGGTTGCCAAGGCGGTTGCCACCAAAACGGAGGGTTTCACCGTGGCAACCATATGCCGCTAAATTTATACTGGTTAATACAGAATGAACACCAAGCGTAGACACATCAACAGCACCTACCCCGCGCACCGCTTGCCTCTGGGTGGTGTTGAGAGCCTCATAATAGATTAAGCCCGTCTTAAATAAATTGGCCCGGTTAGCTTTATTTGGATTGTCATCCTGCGTCCGCATCCAACCAGATTAGTTTTATTATGTTTGTCTTAGTGGCGACCAACAGCGGTTGCTGGCAATGGTTAACCCCTTCTACGTGCTGCCCTTGATCAACCTGATGGGGTAATCAAAACGGCAGAGCATGTAAAGCCTGATGGTAAAGCACCTGCACGAATGTAAGCCTGTGGAGCGGTTCGCGGTCCTGGTCCGCACCGAAAAGGCTGTATCTGATTGCGCACCTGGTATCCATGCGCGGGGTATCCACTTTGGTATCCACAGAAATGATGTGTTTTCGCAACCAAGCATTGATCTCGCTGTGCCACCAATCACAGGATGCTATCTACCCCGCTCCAGAACATCCGAGTCAAAAAACTATCTAACCGAGGAAATATGATGGATGAAAATAACAGATTTCAGCTTGTGCCCAACAAGTGGGTTTCTGAAAGGCTTCTGATAACACTTACCGGCCTCACAACGCACATGATCCAGCATGCCCGCCGCACATCATGGATGGAGGGGCGTGAATATCGGCATATAGCAGCCGACATGCAACCGAAGCAGAACAGCACGATTATGTATAACCGGCATGAAATTGATAATTGGGTGGAGCGACAAAAGCCAGCGACCCGCAGGAAAATCAATAAGTGAATCGTTGCCCGGCCTTATCAAGGCTATGAGGAATTGCTATTACTGCGGTGGTGGCATTAGTTGATTCGGATTGCCTCACCATCTATCGCGTCACGCTTCCCGCCATCATCACGCAGCACCTTACAGTAACCTGGTAGACCATAACGGGAGCAGTTACACCAAACGCCAGCGCCGTCGCCTGATTGCGTAGTATCCTGCCGCTGTTCGTAGCTGATTACCTTTTCTAGCAGGCCGTCTTTCGTCATTGCTTCCAGCGTTCGCCGGGTAGATTCGATCTGGTGGCGGTTATCATGCGAGGTTGTACCGTGGAGCAGGTAGGCTACACCAGACACATCAAAGGGTGGGGACCCAATCTCACTCGTCACCCACGCGAGGTTGTCCGGTTCGAAATAGCTCAATATCTCTTTTTTGCGGTTGGTCATTCTCATGGCTGGTGGGTTCCTTAATGTGGGATACATCTATCCTACAATAAGAAATCACAACCGGCGGGGCATTCTTCACCATGATGTGAGATTATCCCATATGTACCCAAATGGACGCGGGCAGATCTCAGGGTTGGATCGGTTGAGCGGGCCTTTTACCATGGACGATAGGTGTGACGGTGGAAGGGTGAAAAATAGTCTAAATGGTTGAGCGCTTCGTTTTACCGTGTACAAACGATAGGCATAAGAGAAAGTCGCATTATATAAATCCAGTCACGAAAGTGGCTAAATGCTGATGCTCAATGAGCACATCCAGGGGGAGTTATGGCACCTAAAAAATTGACACTGAGAGAATGGAATAGCCGCTTGCCTCGTCCACGCAGTGAGGAAACAGTGCGTCGCTGGATACGCGCCGGAAGGATTTACCCAGCTCCAGTGATTGATGGCCGAGAATACCTTTTTGATGAATATGCTGTACGCATTGACAAGCCAAACTCGCGAGCCTCATTGCTATCAAGGATCCATAGTGACCAAGGAAAGTCCTTACCCAAGACCAACTCGTCTATCAAAGGGGGCGGTAAAAGTTGAATGTCCCATGATGCGGGATTATCCCGTATGTATCAGGGGGCAAAAATGTCCTTTGGTTTTGGTTCGATGTCTGGGCTATCATCCGAACGGCTTTTGAGCCAGATTTGGGTATGACTTTTCATTTTGGGACTACGTTAGGGACTATGAAATGAGGGGTTAATCAATTGATTTGATTTATAACAATGGGTTATGTGATTAATTCAAATACGGCGACGGTATCTGAGTAACCCCTCAGTGGTAATATCCCCAAATCCCATGTAAACGCCGTGTGATGGCAATATCACACGGCGGTTTGTCGCTTACACCTTATGTTTTTCTCTCAGTGGAGCTGCGCCTTGAACCGCCTGACCGAAAAGCAGCTCCAGACTCTCTTGCTGCAAAAAAACCTCGCCAAGCAAACAGTCCCCGAAGTTTCATTAACTACTGCGCTGGCCGCTGCTTTCAAGACGATGATCCAGCAGGGTGAGTTCATCACGGGGCAACGTTTACCGGCCAGCCGTGCGTTGGCAGCCTCACTGCAGTTATCCCGAGGGACCATTGAGAACTGTTATACGGCGCTGGAAACCGAGGGATACGTCTGCAGAGAGGTGGGTCGGGGAAGCTTTGTTGCGCAAAGGCAGCAACCTTTGCTGGGTCTGACTAGTGAGCACTCAGCTGCACCTTCCGGCAGCCAGGTCACATTGAGCCGGAGATCGTCACAGCATACCAGGCCTGAATCAGGCAACCTGCCCCAGCAGCGGGCATTTGGCCCCGGCATGCCTGAAACCCGCAATTTTCCGATCCATACCTGGCTCAGGTTATATCAGCAAACCGTCAAAGAAGAGGGGTTGTCTATCTCGGCAGGCAGCAACTTGCAGGGCAATATTCACCTGCGGGAAGCCATTTGTGACTTCCTGCTGGCCGAGCGGGGCGTGAAGGCAAAGGCCGATCGAATTCTGATTGTGAGCAGTACGCAGCAGTCGCTGTCTTTATGTGCGCAGGTCCTGGCAGATGCTGACGATAGCGTCTTTATCGAAAATCCGGGGTATACCGGTGCGATTAAAGCCTTCCAGGCGGCACAACTCAAGCCGATCCCGATTACCGTGGATGAACAGGGGATTTGCACCGATGAAATCATTCACTCGCAGGCTAATGCCAGATTTGTCTATGTCACCCCTTCCAACCAATATCCGACCGGTCGAGCACTTTCGCTGGCCAGGCGGTTGGCATTGATTGAGGCGGCAAAAGTTCGGGATATGTGGATCATTGAAGATGACTACGACAGCGAGTTTCATTACCAAGGCATTGCGACGGCCTGTTTGCAGGGGTTAGACCCCCATCAGCGCACCATTTATATGGGCACGTTCAGTAAAACCCTGTTCCCGGATCTGCATGTGGCTTATATGGTACTGCCAGAAGCGCTGGTAAAACCCATGACCACCGCGCGGGCGAATACGGACAGCCAGGTTTCGGGGATCGCTCAGCGCACGCTGGCAAAATTTATTATGCAGGGACATTACCGAGAACATGTCCTGACGATGAAGAAAATATATTCATCGCGTGCGGCGTTGTTTATTAACGAGATCAACAAGCACTGCGGCTTAAAGGTGAAGGTTATTGTACCTAACTGCGGCTTGCAAATACTCTGCCTGGTGGAAAGTAAACAGCTTGAGCAAGAGGTTGCCCATCGCGCTGCGCAGAATAAGTTAACCCTGAAAAGCCTTTCCGAGTTTTGTACGGCAGATATTCCCTTATCTGGCTGGCTGCTGGGCTTCGCGGCGCTGGATCCTATTGAGATAGCCTATAACGTCGAGCAGTTTTCCCAGTTGCTAACGCGCTGTTTAAACGAGATGGATACTTAGCCGCTGAAATGGTCCGGTGTCTATAGCGGATTGGTCCATTAACCCCACCCTATGGCATCGCCTATACTTGCGCCACTTTGAACATGCAGGGGTAGGACTATGTTGATGACTAAAAATGGCGTTACCATTAGGGACATAATCGCTTCAGATAGAGCGGGTTGGGAGCATCTGTGGCAGCAATATCTGCACTTTTATCGTGCCGATGTCAGCGCCGAAATCACCGAAAAAACCTTTATCCGCCTGTGCCAAAAACAGGATTTGGTTGGGCTGGTTGCCGTTAACGATCAGGGGCAGATCCTCGGCTTTATGCATTTGGTATATCATGCCTCGACATGGAGCGATAAAAACTATTGTTATATTGAGGATCTGTTCGTTGATAAAAGCGCGCGGGGACAAAACGTGGCGGAGAGCCTATTTACTGAAGCTTATCAACAGGCGGAAGTGAGAGAGTCAAGCCGCGTTTACTGGATGACCCAGGAGTTCAACTCCTCTGCCCGTTCGCTGTACGATAAAATCGGCCAAAGAACCTCGTTTATTATTTATAGTAAAAAATAGTACGGCGTTAATAATAAGGCGACGGGGTTTAACCGTCGCCTGTTGATTATTCTAGATAAAACACTTCACGCAGCGGTGAGCTGACCGGGCTATGATCAGGATTGCTCGGCATCACGTCGCCCATATGCTGCCACCAGCGCTGGCAGACGGCGGTGTTGGCCACTGCATCCCAACGTTCTTCTGACTCCATCTCCACATAGCCAAACAGCAGGTGGCGTGCTTCGTCCAGGAAGATGGAATAGTGGTGTGCACCGTGCTCCTTCAGCACCTGTTCCAGCTCTGGCCAGATCGGGCTGTGGCGGCGCTGGTATTCGGCGTGTGCATCTGGGTTTACCTGCATCACAAAAGCTTTACGGATCATAGGTTTTCCTTAAAGATCACAGCGCGGCTAAATACAGCGCACGAACCTGTTCGCGATCTGCCGTGCGTGGGTTGCAAGGGGCGCATGGGTCAGCCAGCGCTTTATCCAACCAGCCTTCGATATCCGCTTCCTTGATACCCAGGGCCGAGAAACCTGCCGGGATACCCACGCGCAGCGAAAGCGCGTGAATGGCGGCTATCGCCTGATGGCTGGCCTGTTCTTCGTTCATGCCTTGCGTGTCTGCCCCCATTGCCTGCGCAATACGGGCAAAGCGAGCCACGGCATTCGGGCGGTTAAACTCTTCGATTACCGGCAGCAGGATGGCATTGCAAACGCCGTGTGGCAGATTGTGGGTCGCGCCTGGCTGGTGAGCCAATGCGTGCACCAGGCCAAGCCCGGCGCTGTTGAACGCCATCCCCGCCAGGTATTGCCCATAGGCCATCATTTCCCGCGCTTGCAGGTTTTTGCCGTCATCTACCGCGGCAGGCAGCCAGGTGCTAATCAGGCGGATGGCTTCCAGCGCTGAGTGATCGGTCAGAGGATGAGCGCCCACGGAAACATAGGCTTCCACCGCGTGGGTCAGCGCGTCCATACCGGTGGCGGCAGTCACGCTGGCGGGAATATCCAACATCACCTGCGGGTCGTCCACGGCGATGTCAGGGATGATGTTGGTGTCGATGATCACTTCTTTGACGTGGCGCAGGCTGTCGATGATCACCGCGTTGCTGGTCATCTCGGCTGCGGTGCCCGCAGTGGTATTGATCGCCACCAAAGCTACGCCCGGATGTTTGACTTTGCCAACGCCGGAATAGGCGGTAGAGGGGCCAGGGTTGCCGGTGAGGATTTTGATCGCCTTGGCGGTATCGATCGGGCTGCCGCCACCGAAGGCAATGAGATAGTCGCACTGCTGCTGTTTGAACGCTTGCCAGCCTTGCTGCACCAGTCCTTCGGTAGGGTTGGGAAATACCTCATTGAACATGGCATAAGGCAGAGCATGCTGCTGCATGGCGCTGAATAGCCCTTCCAGCAGGCCGAGCTCAACCAACTGACCGTCGGTGACGATCAGCGCCTTACCCCATTGCTTCTGTGCCAGCAGCTTGACCATATCTTCAATGGCGCCGCAGCCGTGCAAACTGATTTTCGGTAATGCCAGCATGAAACTCATGATATTGCTCCTGAAATGAGAAACCGTTGTGATGCGCCCGCCGTAGCGGACGCAGGGCACCGATGTCTCAATCCTTGAGCGCGGCGGCCAGTGGCGTTACGCCGAAACGCTTGGCCAGCGCCGTCAGTTGGCTGCCGGAAATGGTTTGCTTCTTGCCACCCATCGACAGCACTTTCACCATGATCTCGGCCGATTTTTCTGCGGTGTCGATCAGGCCGAAAGCGTCGTCCAGCGTTGGGCCAGAGCCGAAAATGCCATGGAACGGCCACAGTACCAGACTGTGTTCCTGCATCTGTTCGGCGGTCTGGGTGCCGATGCCGTCGGTTCCTGGCACCATCCAGGGCACGATGCCTATGCCGTCTGGGAACACCACCAGGCACTCGGTGCTGCCTTCCCACAACAGGCGGGTGAAGCTGGCGTTGTCCAATTCCTGCACAAAGCTTAGGGCGATCAGGTTGGTGGCATGGCAGTGCATGATGACGCGATCACGGCCAGAGGTGACGTTCATGCGCACGATGTGCGACTGGAAATGCGCCGCCAGTTCCGAGGTCGGAAAACCTCCCTGGGAAAGCCCCCAGTGGATGTGGTATGCGGTGCCGTTGTGGTTCAGTTGCAACAGCACCAGATTCTCTTGCGGCGCCAACTGCACGTTGCGGAAGAACTTGCCTGAACCGGTGACCAGGAACCAGCAGTTGGCCAGTTCGGTTGCCGGTTGCGTTAGCTCTACGCACCGCGGATCGGCCACGAAATCGCTACGGAAAGGCTCAACATCTTCCGCCAAAAGCCGCAGGCTGACGTTGCCGCCGTTGCGCTCATCCCAGCCTTTTAGCCACATGTCGCTGGTGGCTTTGATCATGCCCTGGACGAACCAGGAGGAAACTATCTGTTGCATTGCGCTACCCTTAACGTTGGCTGAGGATCTGTTGTTCGTAGTTGCGTACGTTGTTGAGCCAGCTGGCATCGGCCGGGACATCGTTACGCTGACAGTAGGTTTCCCACACGGCTTGCCATGGCAGGCATTTCTGTTCTTCCAGCAAGGCCAGGCGGGCGGTGTAATCGCCGCTCTCTTCGATCTTGCGCAGCATCTCGGTCGGCTCCAGCAGCGCACGCAGCAGGGCTTTCTTCATGTTGCGGGTACCGATCACCCAGGCGGCGATGCGGTTGATGGAGGCGTCGAAGAAGTCCAGGCCGATGTGGACGCGGTTGAACAGGTTGTTGCGCACGATCTCACCGGCAATCGCCTGCGTTTCGTCGTCCAGCAGCACCACGTGGTCACTGTCCCAGCGTACCGGGCGGCTAACGTGCAGCAGCAGGCGTGGTACATACAGCATGGCGCTGGAGATCTTGTCGGAGATCACTTCGGTTGGGTGGAAGTGGCCCGCATCCAGACAGAGTGCGGTCTGGCGGCTGGTGGCATAGCCGAGATAAAACTCGTTGGAACCCACGGTGTAGCTCTCTGCGCCAATGCCGAACAGCTTGCTTTCCACCGCGTCGATATGGTGTGCCGGGTCGAGTTTTTCGCTAATTACTTCGTCCAGCGCGCTCATCAGACGCTGGCGCGGTGCCAGGCGATCGATCGGCGTATCTTTCATACCGTCCGGGATCCAGATGTTCATCACCGAAGGCGTACCGAGCTGTTCGCCAAAATAGGCCGAGACGCGGCGGCTAGCCTGGCAATGTTCAATCCAGAACTGACGGATTTCCGGGTTGGCATGTGACAGCGTAAAACCGTCGGCGCTCAGCGGGTGCGAGAAGCATGACGGGTTGAAATCCAGCCCCAACTGGTGCTGTTTGGCCCACTCCACCCAGTTTTTAAAATGGCGTGGTTCAATTTTGTTACGGGCTACCGGGGCATCCGACTCCAGATAGATCGCGTGCAGGTTCAGGCGTTTCGGGCCAGGGATCAGCGCCAAAGCCTGTTCCAGATCGGCCCGCAGCTCTTTGGCGTTGCGCGCTTTGCCCGGGTAGTTGCCGGTGGCCTGAATGCCGCCGGTCAGGGAGCCTTCCGGATTTTCGAACCCGGCCACGTCATCTCCTTGCCAGCAGTGCATCGACACTGGCAGGGTTTCCATAGCGCTAATCGCGGCTTCAACGTCCACGCCAACGGCAGCAAAGCGCTGTTTTGCCAGTTCCCAAGCTTGATCGATCGAGCTTTTCATATGCAAAGTTCCTTAGGTAATTGACTCAACGACTGAAATTGCGACCAGTGGGCGGCAAAGTCTGGATTGTCGCGAGGGGTAAAGTGTTGTAGTGGGAAGTTCTGTGCCACGATGCGGCGGAATTGCCCAATGTCGCTGACGGCGTCCAAGGCCATCAACTGGCAGCCGACGTTGCCCAGGGTTGAGGCTTCGATTGGCCCGGCGCTGATGGCCAGCCCGCAGGCATCGGCACACAGCTGATTAAGAAAATGGTTCTGGCTGCCGCCGCCGACGATATGCAGATGGCTGAGTGGGCGGCCGTGCATCGTCGCCAACTCCTGTGCGACCTGGCGGTAGAGCATGGCGAGGCTGTCGAAGATGCAGCGCACCAGTTGGGCTGCGGTTTCCGGCACCGGCATCCCGCGCTCGCGGCAGCTGTCCTGAATGGTTTGGCACATGTTGGCCGGGTTGATAAAACGATCGTCATTGGGGTTAACCAATGAACGACAGGCTGGCTGTTGGGCCGCCTGAGCGATCAGGGCTGGCAGATCGCTGATGTTCAATTCCTGCGTGGCGCGTTGCAGCAGCCAAAGGCCCATGATGTTTTTCAGCACCCGATAGCCCGTTGCGCCGCCCTCATTGGTGATATTGGCCGCCAATGATGCCGGGTGAACCACCGGGACTGGGCTTTCGATGCCCATCAGCGACCAGGTGCCGGAGCTGAGATAGGCGGCATTGGCATCTTGCAATGGCGTTGCAAGTACCGCGCTGGCGGTGTCGTGCGTTGCCACGGCAATCACCGGGATCTGCTGGCCGCTGGGGCTGGTCCAATAGCCCACGCGGTTGCCTGGTGGCGTTGGTTTGCCAAACCAGCTGGCAGGTACCCCGGCCCAGGCCAACAGTTCCTCATCCCATTGATCACTTTCAATATTCAGGAGCTGGGTGGTGCTGGCATTGGTGTATTCCCAGTTCAGTTCCCCTGTCAGGCGAAAGTGCAGGTAATCTGGGATCAGCAGCAGGTGAGCCACGCGATCTAACCGTTCTGGCTGCTGTTCGCGCAGGGCACGCAGTTGGTACAGCGTATTGAAAGGCAGGAATTGAATGCCGGTGCGTTGATAGATATTGCTGCGGCCCAGATCCTGCTGGGCTGTTGCCATCAGCCCCTGGGTGCGGGCATCACGGTAGGACACGGCCTGGCCGACCCGCTCACCTTGCGCATCCAACAGTACAAAATCGACACCCCAGGTATCTATGCCGATGCTATCAAGGCGAATGCCTTCGGCATCAAGCTGTGCGAGTGCCTGGCGGATATTGCCTTCCAGCGCATCCAGATCCCAGCAGTCTTGCCCGGCCCGGTGCTGCAAACGGTTGGTGAAGCGGCTGACTTCACGCAACTGGAGTTGTTGCTGTTGCGGTTGATAGCTCGCCAGCATCACTCGTCCACTGGAGGCTCCAAGATCGATGGCGACAGTATTGCGAATAGTCATGAGAGAAAGCCCGTGATTGCTTGATGCGAGCAGTGTAGGAAGTTGCCGCTGCCTGGGCCTTCTCGCCACTGCCAACGCCTGAGAGGGATTGGCAAAATGGCAAAGGTAAAGGTGAAGTAGCTCACAATTTGCGACTCGAGCCGGTTTTCGCCCGGTTGTGACCTTGTACGCATTTCTCAACATTGCTACGGCTTTCTTAAAAAACGCGCAGCTTTAGCGCGCTTTTCGGTCAAAACCTTAAGGTTTGTTGCCGGGCGCTTCTCTTACTATCGATTACCGACGTTGCGCGGTAATCCCGCCGCGCCAAAGCTCTGGGGGCAAGATGAACCTATTGCACAGTAGTGATTTTTTCCCTTCCTGCAGCGCGCCCGTGGTGATCGAACCCCGCGAACCGCAGCAGGCTTTTCCAGAACATCATCATGATTTTTACGAAATTGTGATTGTCGAACAGGGGGCGGGGGTGCATGTGTTTAATGGCAATCCCTATACCCTTAACAGCGGTTGCGTCTGTTTTGTGCGCGATCACGATCGCCACCTGTTTGAACAGACCGACGGCCTGATCCTGACCAATATTCTGTTCCGGGCGCCGGACGCCTTCCGCTTTGTCTCCGGCGTGGAGCAGTTCCTGCCGCGCGAGGCCGATGGCGTCTACCCGGCCCATTGGCGTATCAGCCAGCAGGTGTTGCAACAGGTCAAGGGGCTGATTGCGCAGCTCGCGGCGGCACCTGCAGGTGAGCGGCCAGAAGAGATAGCGCTGCATGAAAGTGTCTTTATGCAGCTGTTGGTGCAGCTGTGGCAGGGCTGTCTGGCCCGGCAGGGGGACGATCAGGAGGGGCGTTTGCATCAGCTGTTGGACTGGCTCCAGGGCCACTATGCTGAATCGATCGAATGGTCCGAACTGGCCGATCGCTTTGCCATCCCGCTGCGTACGCTGCACCGGCAGCTGAAACAGCACACCAACATGACGCCACAGCGCTACCTGACCCACCTGCGTTTGCTACAGGCTCGCCATATGTTGTGCCACAGCGATAGCAGCATCACCGATATCGCTTTTCGCTGCGGTTTCGGCGACAGCAACCATTTTTCGACCCTGTTCAAGCGTGAGTTTACCTGCCCACCCCGTGCGCTACGTGGTATGCGCTAGCAGCGTGAAAATCACGACTGCATCAATTTTCCTCGCCGCGTGTTCGGCAATAATGCCCAGTCGTGCCAACCAGGAAAGGTGTGAGATGAGGGAGACGTTACTGTTAGAGAGCCGCGATTATCTGCCCTCGGTACAGATGCCGGTGGCCGTGGCGGAGCGCTATCCCCAGATGGGATTTGCCACGCATACTCACCAGTTTTGCGAGATTGTGATCGTTTGGCGTGGCAATGGCCTGCACGTGCTGAACGATCGCCCTTACCGGATCACCTGCGGGGATATTTTTTATATCCGTGCCAGCGATTGCCACAGCTACGAGTCGGTACACGATCTGGTGCTGGATAACGTCATCTATTGCCCGGAGCGTCTGCGGTTGAATGCCCAGTGGGAAAGCCTGCTACCGCCGTTTGATACCTCCAGCGAGCGCTACTGGCGGCTCTCTACCCAAGGCATGGCGCAGGCCCGGCCGATTATCGCCCAGCTTTCGCAGGAGAGCCGTAAAACCGACTCGTTATCGATCCAGTTGACGGAGGCTTTGTTGCTGCAATTGGCGATCGTGCTCAAACGCTATCGCTATGCGGTGGACTGCGTGCATATGTTGCCGGACGGCGAACAGTTGGATTTGCTGATGGCAGCGTTGCAGAACGGCATCGACGGCGACTTTGATCTGCCGGCTTTTTGCCGGCAGCATCAGTTGACCGAGCGGGCGCTGAAGCTGCTGTTCCGCCAGCAAACCGGCATGACCATCAACCACTATCTGCGCCAGATCCGTTTATGCCAGGCCAAGCGCCTGCTACGCCGCAGTGAATACCGCATCAGCGATATTGCCGCCCGATGCGGGTTTGAAGACAGCAACTATTTTTCCGTGGTGTTCACGCGCGAGGCCGGAATGACCCCGCGCGAGTATCGCCAACGGTTTATCGCCTAGGGGCTAGGCGATCCGGTTCGTGCGGATATGCAATATCTGGGCGAGTTTTTCCAGCCGTTCTCCCTGATGGCCAATGCCGATAGCGCAGTGGTGGGCAGGGCCAGCCAAGGACCACTCACGGGTAAAGGTCCTGGCATCCAGGCTGAAACGGTAGCGGCTGTTGGTATTGCCGATATCCAGCGTTTCCCCCGCCACCGAAAGCCCTTCGGCATACTGCAACACGACGTCGCCGTCACGTTCCTCAACCACAGACAAGAAGGTGACCGGGCCGTTTTTCACCGACATCTGAATCGAAACGCCACAACCCGGCTTGCCGTGATACACCGGCAGCGGCACCAGGCGTACATCGCCCTCTGCCATCAGCGGATGCGCAGGCCCATCGTGGCCCCATAGCACAGCGTCATCCTCGAATTCGATGCCGTAAGGTTCGGAGAAGGATCCACCAGCTCCCAGCAGGGCGAGGATTTTCATGGCGATCGCGTTTTTGACTTCGTATTCACCAGCGACCGGGATGCCTTTTTGGGTCAGCAGGGTGTTACCTGCAATCACCGACGTAACGATATTCTCGTAATCATTGCCGTTTTGCCCTTCGTAATAATAGGCCATTGCGCCCAGCCCATGCCGTTCTACCAGCCGATCCAGCGCGCAGGCGGTATGCGCAGCGCGTTGCAATTCGGCCTCTGAACAGAGCTCGTCCACCACAAAGGCGTTGTGCATTTCATCCCGCTTAAGCTGGATTTGCGCTGTGGTACTTTGTTGGCGCAGAGCGTTCAGCTCGCACATTTCCAGCGGTTTGAAACGCACACCAAGCCGTGCGGAAAGGTTGGTCAGATTGCTGTAGACGTCGATCATCCCGTCGTAATAGTGGCCGAGCAGGCCGATCTGCGTGGTGCGTAACGCATTACGCAACGCGAAAGCGGTCAGCCAGTTGTCCAACTCCTGCCAGACCTGCGGATCGCCCTGTAATGCCCCCACCAGCAGTTGATACTCGATCCCGGCGCGATTAAACACGTTGGCCAATTCGGGAGCGCTACACGCCTGGCAATGGGCAAGCCATTCGCCAGTGCGATCGCCGCGATCTGCCATGGCGCGTATTTTCTGGTAGGGCAAACCGGCCTCTGGCTGCAAGGCTAATACCAACACCGGTTTACCCAGGGCTTGCACCAGCGGTAATACGGTGGCACTCAGCGCGTAGGTGCTGATGTAAAGCACCACCACGTCTACCGGCTGGTGGCGAGCCTCTGCCAACAACGCATCGGCGGCAGCGACCGAATCCACCAGCCCACCACGCTGAATCAGGTGACCGCTGGAAAGGCGTTCGGCGATCTGTTCGAGGTAACCTTCAAGGCGGGGCTTAAGGCCGCTAAACTGCGGCCAGTAAGTGTCAAGCCCGATACCAAATAGCAAGATATTCAAAGGACTATTCATCTTTCGCCCCTCAAGATGCCATGCCCAAGCCAACGATGTTGGCAGCCAGTATAATCACCAGGCAACCGAGGCATAGCACTGCCACCGGCTTTCTGGTCCCGCATTTCCACTCTTTCAGCAGTAGCCCGACGATGCCGCCGCACAGTACGTAGAAACTCATGTGCAGCATCCAGCTCATGTAGTCGTATTGTGCCGGGATCTTGGCGTGGCCCCAGGCGTAGAAGAAGAATTGCAGATACCACATCAGCCCGGCCAGCATCGAGAACAGCACGTTGGCGACCAGCAGCTTTTTCGGCAGTGAGAAATCGGCTTTCACCGAGATATTTTTCAAGGTGGCCAGGCGGATCAGGCAGTAGCCCAGGTTGATCAACGCGCCGCCGCCCATAATCACCACATAGCTTGGCAGGGCAACATACAACGGGTCGATGCCCAGTGCTCCGGCGGCTTCATGCATCGGTTTGGCCGCGTCCATGGCGAAGGACATCCCGGCGGAGAAAATGCCGCACATCACCGCCAGCGCCAGTCCCTTCTTGAGGCTGAACTCCTCGGCGCGGATGCCCATGGCCCGCTCTTTCAGCAAACCGGCATAGCTGACGATCACCACGCCGACCAACGCCACAAATACCCCAACCAGCGACAGGCGGCCACCTGCAGTGCCGAACAGTAGTTCAAAGCGGCCCTGCAATAGCGGTGTCATCAATGTGCCTATGATCAACGTGATGCCGATGGCGATACCAATCCCCATAGACATCCCGAGATAGCGCATGGTCAGGCCATAGTTGATATTACCGATCCCCCACATAGCGCCAAACAGGAATACCGGTAGCAGGGTGGCGGCGCTGAATGAGCCGTAATACTGCCAAAAATCGGGCAGCAGCATATAGCTGATGGCCCAAGGCAGGATCAGCCAGGAAACGAAACCGCCGATCGACCACATGGTTTCCCAAGACCAGTTTTTGACCTGTTTGAATGGTGCGTAGAAGCAGGCCGCACTGGCCGCCCCGACCAGGTGCCAGAGTATCCCTAGCAGAATGGCATTGTTCATCTTGTTATCCTTGTTGTTGTTGGCGTGGTGACGTAGAGCGCAGAGACCACGGATGAACAGGGAGTCTAAAGAGACACTAGGGAAGGAACCTTCGGTTGGCTGCCGGTTGCCGGGAGAGCATGGCAAAATTCAGCGGGTGCGGGTGTTGACGATCACAAATTTGGCAGGGCGGCGATCGGGCGATGTCTGGCTGGCAGGCGATCGCCCAATAGGGATTACTCTTTAAGCAGTGCGCCCGCATAACCCAGTTGGCGCCAGGCTTCGTAAACTACCACTGAGACGGCATTGGACAGATTCATGCTGCGGCTTTGGGCCTGCATGGGAATACGGATCTTCTGCTGTGCGGGCAACGCATCCAGAATGCTGGCGGGCAGGCCACGGGTTTCCGGGCCAAACAGCAGATAGTCCCCAGCCTGATAGCTGACAGCGCTATGCGCCGGTGTGCCTTTGGTGGTCAGGGCAAACAGCCGCTGTGGATTTTCGCTGGCGAGGAAGGCGGCATAGTCGGCATGGCGCTTGATGCAGGCAAATTCATGATAATCCAACCCGGCACGGCGCAGGCGTTTGTCGTCCCACGGGAAGCCCATAGGTTCGATAAGATGCAGTTGGAAACCGGTGTTGGCGCACAGGCGAATGATGTTGCCGGTGTTCGGCGGAATTTCAGGTTCAAATAAAACGATATTCAGCATGTAAAAAGCCCCCCATGACGAGGGGCGCAGAATAGCAAAATCTTTGGGTGCTGGCGATTAGCGCTGATGCAGCGGCAACCACAGCACCAGACGCAGGCCACCCAGCGGGCTGTCTTCCGCTTTCACCCAGCCGCGATGCTGATTGACGGCGGATTCGACGATGGCCAAGCCCAGCCCGGTCCCGCCGGATTGACGATCGCGTGCTTCATCGGTGCGGTAGAACGGCCGGAAAATCTGCTCACGATCTTCCGGGCTGACGCCTGGGCCATCATCGTCCACCACGATGGTGATCCCCTGATTATCGGCGCTGAATGCCACCGCGATGCGCGTATTGGAATAACGCAGGGCATTACGCACAATATTCTCCAGCGCACTGTCCAGGGCACCTGCGTTGCCGTAAATCGTCCATGGGCCAGGAGGGGAGGTGACCTCCAGCTGTTTGCCCATCTGTTCGGCTTCGAAACTGGCGTTGTCCAGCACGTCGGCCCACAGTTCGTTGGCCTTCAGCAGTTCGCGCACCAGCTCGCTTTTCTGTTGGCCACGGGAGAGCAACAGCAGATCGTTAATCATCGAATCCAGCCGTTGGGCTTCGGTTTCGATACGTGCCAGTTCATGGCCTTCACCGTGGCGGCGACGCATCAGGGCGGTTGCCAGCTGTAGACGCGTTAACGGGGTGCGCAATTCGTGGGAGATATCGGAAATCAGCCGTTGCTGGGCCGTCATCATCCTTTCGAGCGCGCTGACCATCTGGTTGAAACTGGCCCCGGTGGCAAGGAATTCCTGCGGCCCGGCTTCCAGCTCTGGGTGTTGCTTAAGGTTGCCACGGGCTACATCATCGGCGGCATTTTTCAACTTACGCGCCGGTTTGGCCAGGCTCCAGGCTAGCCACAGCAACAGTGGGGCACTGATCAACATGGTGACGATCAGCAGCAACAGCGGCCGGTCGAACATCAGGTTGATAAAATCGGACTGCGAGCTGCTGGCCGGGCGGATCAGGTACAACTGGTAATTGTCTTCACCATCACGCACCGAGAACGGGCCAACCAGTTCGACGCGGCCATATTTTTTCTTTTGCGGTTGGTCGGAGTTGTCCGACTGGCCGATAAAGTTGCGCACGATCTGCATTTCGTTGCGCTGCGCGCCGATCACTCGCCCTTCGCTGGTCACCAACAACAGTCGCTGGCCCGGCGGTGCCCATTTTTCGATGGCGCGGAACAGGCGGCGCCACCACATCAGATCGTTGGCCGGATCGTTTTGCAGTTCGGCTTCGACATGCTGTTCCAGCATCAACCCCTGCCGCTGTTCGCTTTCCAGCAGCGTGGTCATTTGGCGGGAGTCGAGTTTGGGCACCATCAACACCAACATCAGCACCAGGGCCAATGTGAACCAGAAAATGGCGAAGATGCGTGCCGTCAAGCTGTTGATCATGCTGCAGATACCATCAAATAGCCCCGTCCGCGCAGGGTTTTGAACCAAGGATGCCCATCTTTGCGGTCCGGCAGTTTGCGCCGCAGGTTGGAGATATGCATATCAATGGCGCGATCGAACGGCGTCAGGCGTTTGCCCAGCACTTCCTGGCTGAGGAGTTCACGAGAAACTACCTGGCCGAGATGCTGTGCCAGCAGATAGAGCAGGGTAAATTCGGTGCCTGTCAGATCCAGTACTTGCCCGTCGAAGCTGGCTTCCTGGCGGCCGGGGTTCAGTTGCAGGCCGTCAACGTCCAGCGTAGGTGCGCTGGTATCCACATTCTGCTGCTGTTCGCTCCAGTTGGAACGGCGCAGAATGGCCCGGATGCGGGCAACCAATTCGCGATCGTTAAAGGGTTTTGCCAGGTAGTCGTCCGCACCCAGTTCCAGGCCAAGGACCCGGTCCAATTCGCTGCCGCGAGCGGTTAGCATGATCACCGGCGTCTGGTGGTGCTGACGCAATTCTTTCAGCGTATCGATACCGTTTTTCTTCGGCATCATGATATCGAGCAACAGCAGATCGATGGAGCTGTCCAGTAACGACAACGCCTGTTCACCGTCGTGAGCCACGACGATGTTAAAGCCTTCCATTTCAAGCAGTTCTTTCAGTAGCGAGGTGAGCTCGCGGTCGTCGTCAACTAACAGAATTTTGTGCATATGTGATTTACCTCCTGACGCAAAATACGTCATCAACTGTTGCTATTCCATGACTTTACGTAGTTTTACATGCACTGACGCATGTTTGCAGGTGCAGCGATACACTGCTCCTCGTTGATTCGCAAAGTGAGAAAGCTCGAGGAGTAAAAATGGTTAAGGTGACCGCAGTAGTTATGGCATCAATTTTGGCATTAGGTTCTACCGCTGCCTTTGCTGCTGATACTACACCGGAAACTGTCCAACCTCCTGCTAATGATGCACTGTTGAGAGCGCTTGGCCAGAATCACATGTTCGACGGCGTTCGCTTGACCGAACATCAACGCCAGCAAATGCGCGATTTGATGCGCCAGGCCCGTTACGATCTGCCTGGTGTTAATGTAGACGAAGTGGAAACCATGCATAAGCTGGTCACCGCAGATAAATTTGATGAAGCCGCCGTGCAGGCCCAGGCGGAAAAAATGGCTCAGGAACAGGTTAAGCGCCAGGTCGAAATGGCCCGGGTACGCAACCAAATGTATAACCTGCTGACGCCAGAGCAAAAAAGTGTTTTAGACCAGAAGCATCAGCAGCGTGTGCAGCTGATGAAGCAACAGATTTCTGGTTTGCAGCAAACTTCTGCCCAGAAGTTGAGTATGACTGAGTAATCCCCTGTTTTTCCTTGCCATAGACACCATCCCTGTCTTCCCCCTCATGATGAGGGGGTTTTTTTTATTTCCATAAAATAAATTTACTTAAAAAACAATTGATTAATTCTATGCTAGACGGCGGCGGATTTTCAAAAACCGTTGAGTGTGGACGCGCCTTCTAACCTGGATACCTTATGAATACTTATCTAGGGAGAGCGACATTACTGCACGTTTTGCCAGATTTTTTTGCTTAGCTGACAAGCATCCCATCATGATGGCGGGACTTTTTTTACCCCGCATTCCGTTATACTAAAGCCCATAAACTTTGGTTGGGGTTTTTTATGGAACAGCAATATGCGCGGCTGGTGCAGTCCGCTGCTTTAGCCGCCACCGGAATGGCCTCCGTTCTACTGTTGATCAAGATCGTTGCCTGGTATCTCACCGGATCGGTCAGCCTGTTGGCGGCTTTAGTGGATTCGTTGGTGGATATTGCCGCATCGTTAACCAACCTGCTGGTGGTACGCTACTCGTTGCAGCCGGCTGATGAAGAGCACACCTTTGGCCATGGCAAGGCCGAGTCGCTGGCGGCGCTGGCGCAAAGCATGTTTATCTCCGGTTCTGCCCTGTTCCTGTTCTTGACCGGCTTCCAGCATCTGTATTCTCCGCAGCCCCTGAATTCGCCGGGTATAGGGGTAGCAGTGACTATCATTGCGTTGATTAGCACTCTCATCCTGGTGACCTATCAGCGCTGGGTGGTCAGAAAAACACGCAGCCAGGCGGTACGGGCCGATATGCTGCATTATCAGTCAGATGTGATGATGAATGGTGCTATTTTGATAGCACTTGGGCTAAGCTGGTACGGATTTCACCGTGCGGACGCGCTGTTTGCCCTGGGCATTGGGGTTTATATTCTCTACAGCGCGCTGCGTATGGGATACGAGGCGGTGCAGTCCCTGCTGGATCGCGCCTTGCCGGATGAAGAGCGTCAGGCAATTATCGATGTGGTATCGTCGTGGCCGGGTGTGAAAGGTGCGCACGATCTGCGTACGCGGCAGTCTGGGCCAACGCGGTTTATCCAGTTGCATTTGGAAATGGAAGACACCCTGCCGTTGATGCAGGCGCATATTCTGGCAGAACAGGTGGAGCAGGCATTGTTGCATCGTTTCCCTGGGGCCGACGTGATTATTCACCAGGATCCCTGCTCTGTTGTTCCTCAAGGCCGACAGGGGCATTGGGAACTATAATCAACAGACATAGGTCAATGTTGGGTGGATTGAGAAATCACGGTGTTAGCACGCCGTGCCATGTGAAGTTTTTTCCTTGATGTTGCGTGACCTGAATCAATTCAGCTGGGTGTTTTTGTTATAATATCCAGCAATAAAAGCCGTAAAGCTGGTTTTGCGCCGTTGGAGAGATACCCGGTGAGTCGGCGAATACAGAATTCTTAAGAAATTGCATCTACAGTTCAGAGGTAGTCATGATCAAGAAAATCGGTGTACTGACGAGTGGCGGTGACGCCCCAGGTATGAACGCTGCCATCCGTGGCGTTGTGCGTGCTGCGCTCACAGAAGGTCTGGAAGTATTTGGTATTTACGATGGCTACCTTGGTTTGTACGAAGATCGCATGGAGCAATTAGACCGCTATAGCGTGTCTGACATGATCAACCGTGGTGGCACCTTCCTGGGTTCTGCGCGTTTTCCAGAGTTCAGGGATGACAGCGTGCGCGCCAAGGCGATTGAAAACCTGAAAAACCGCGGCATTGATGCGCTGGTGGTCATCGGCGGTGACGGCTCCTACATGGGGGCGAAACGCCTGACCGAAGAAGGTTTCCCATGCATCGGTTTGCCTGGCACCATCGATAACGACGTTGCAGGCACCGACTACACCATCGGTTACTTCACCGCGTTGGAAACCGTGGTGGAAGCAATTGACCGTCTGCGCGACACCTCTTCATCACACCAACGTATCTCTATCGTGGAAGTGATGGGGCGTTACTGTGGCGACCTGACCCTGGCGGCGGCCATTGCCGGTGGTTGTGAATTTATCGTCCTGCCGGAAATCGAATTCAGCCGTGACGATCTGGTTAATGAAATCAAAGCCGGTATTGCCAAAGGTAAAAAGCACGCCATCGTGGCGATCACCGAGCATATCTGTGACATCGACGAACTGGCGCGCCACATCGAGCAGGAAACCAAGCGTGAAACCCGTGCTACCGTATTGGGCCACATCCAGCGTGGTGGTTCACCGGTTGCCTATGACCGTATTCTGGCTTCTCGCATGGGCGCGTACTCCATCGACCTGCTGCTGCAAGGTTACGGTGGCCGTTGTGTAGGGATCCAGAACGAGAAGATGGTGCACCACGACATCGTTGACGCGATCGAAAACATGAAGCGTCCGTTCAAAGGTGACTGGTTGGAAACGGCGAAAAAGCTGTACTAATCCGCCCCTGATGCTGCTAAGCGGGCGCGGTATATACGGCGCCCCTTCGGGCGAACATGTTCGCCTCTACAAGTTCAGCCGCATTGGCACTTGGTCATCAATCTAGAGCCTCCGTTTGGGAGGCTTTTTTTCGTCTGTCATCGCTATATTCCAGAATGGTCTAGTACCACATTTTTTATTCTTTAATTGTGAGGGAAGTTTCTGGCAGGCTTTGATGCTAAATCAACCGCTTGAGGTTGCGTCATTTTCTGGGGGAACGGCAATGCAAAAATGGGGTGTGGGTCTGACTTTACTGCTGTTGGCATCGAGTGCCATGGCGAAAGATATTCAACTGCTGAACGTCTCATACGATCCAACGCGTGAGTTCTACCAGGAATATAACACGGCGTTTGGTCAGTATTGGCAGCAGCAGACTGGCGATAAGGTTACCGTGCGTCAGTCACATGGCGGTTCAGGCAAGCAGGCGACCTCGGTGATTAATGGCATCGAAGCGGATGTGGTCACGCTGGCGCTGGCATACGACGTGGACGCCATTGCCGAACGTGGCCGTATTGATAAAGCGTGGATCAAGCGCCTGCCAGACAACTCAGCACCTTATACCTCGACCATCGTTTTCCTGGTGCGTAAAGGCAACCCAAAACAGATCCATGATTGGGCTGATCTGGTGAAGCCCGGCGTGTCGGTTATTACACCGAACCCGAAAACCTCTGGCGGTGCCCGTTGGAACTATCTGGCTGCCTGGGGTTATGCCCTGCACCAGAACGGTGGTGATAAAGCCAAGGCTCAGGAGTTCGTTAAAGAGCTGTACCGCAATGTGGAAGTGCTGGATTCCGGCGCACGTGGCGCAACCAATACCTTCGTTGAGCGCGGCATCGGTGATGTGCTGATCGCTTGGGAAAACGAAGCCTTGCTGGCAGAAAAAGAGCTGGGTAAAGACAAATTTGAAATCATCACTCCGAGCGAATCCATTCTGGCCGAACCGACGGTATCTGTGGTGGACAAGGTCGTTGATAAACGTGGCACCCGTGATGTGGCCACGGCTTACCTGAAGTATCTGTATTCCCCGGAAGGTCAGACTATTGCGGCCAACAACTACTACCGTCCGCGTGATGCAGCCGTTGCAGCCAAATTCGCCGAGCAGTTCCCAAAACTGAAGCTGTTCACCGTGGATGATACTTTTGGCGGTTGGACTGAAGCGCAGAAGGTGCACTTTGCTACCGGCGGGATCTTTGACGAAATCAGCAAGCGCTGATCGCCATCTGTGAGCCATAAAAAACCCCGGCAAGCCGGGGTTTTTTTATTTCAGGCCGGATGAAATCAGGCTTTTTTCGCTTGGGCAGCGGCTTTGACGATCACGGCGAAAGCGTCAGCTTTCAGCGATGCGCCGCCAACCAGCGCGCCGTCGATGTCTGGCTGAGCAAACAGCTCTGCGGCGTTCTTATCGTTCACGGAACCGCCGTACTGGATGATCACTTCGGCTGCCACTGCAGCGTCTTGCTTGGCGATATGGTCACGGATAAATTTGTGTACTGCCTGAGCTTGCGCTGGGGTGGCAGATTTACCGGTACCGATAGCCCACACTGGCTCATAAGCGATGACGGTGCCTTTGAACGCTTCAGCGCCCTGGGTTTTCAGCACGGCGTCGATCTGGCGCGCACAAACTTCTTCGGTTTTACCCGCTTCGTTTTCTGCTTCGGTTTCACCGATGCACAGCACTGGGATCAGGCCAGCGGCTTTCAACACGGCAAATTTCTCTGCGATCGCGGCGTCGGTTTCTTTGTGATAGGTACGGCGCTCTGAGTGGCCGATGATGATGTATTCAGCACCCACGTCTTTGAGCATGGTGGCAGAAACTTCACCGGTGAAGGCGCCAGACAGGTTGATGTCGACGTTCTGTGCGCCCAGTGCGATGCGGCTGCCGCCCAGTTCGTGCTTGGCCAGATCCAGATACATGACTGGAGGTGCGATGGCAACGCCACAACCGTCAACGCTGCTCAGTTCTTTACGCAAGGCGGCGATCAGTTCGTTAACCATGTGAACGCTGCCGTTAAGCTTCCAGTTACCCATTACTAATGGATGACGCATGTGTTTTCCTCCAAAAAGGGGACGCGAGAGTCTAAATGACAACTGCCGGACAGGCAGTTTACCTGCCCAACAGTATAGAGATGAATCAGTGCAAAGGCTTTGCTTTTTGTCATTAATTGCTGGGGTATCAGGGTTCAGATAGCGTTAGCTTAATCGGTTCAACGGCGAAGGTTACCCCCTTATCGCCGTTATCTGCCACCACATAGCGTATTGCCCCGACCTGTTGCTGGTAGAAGTAGGAGCCTTTGCCTTTTTCCAGCAGGTTGTTCACCTTGATAATGCTTTCTTCCACGGTGAGTGTCGGTTCAAACTGTCGGCTCAGGGCCGCCATGTAGTTCACCGCGATGGCTTTGGCCGCTTTTTCTTCGCCATCCTGCAACAGTAAATGGGTAATCTGCATGGTTTTAATCTTACCGGTGCCTTTTTCCAGTGCGGTAGAGGCGTACAGGTTTTCGTTAATCTTGCTGGCTGCGCGGGTCAGTAAAGGAGAGTCATCCTCTCTGGAGGGGACGACGCGAAACTCACCAATTGGCAGCGTTGGGTTGTCGCGGTTGTATTTTTCGCGAAATTGCACCACCGTCAGATCGAAGGTGGGCGCGCCAGCCAGTAAATAGGGCGCGTTCGCCGGAGCTTCGGTAGGCGTATCCGGTGGATCGGCCCAAGCACTGCCGATAGGGAAACACAGGCAGGCTATAACGATGATTTTTTTCAGCATGGTATACGGCATCGGTAACAAAGATGACTCCGATTAAAACGATAACCCGGGTGAATTGTCAAAAATTCCTCGTGATTGTCGTTTGCTGACGCAAGGCGGTGCGATGGTTTGCGTTTTGCCGGGGCTAGCTCAACCCGGTATGGCCTATGTTACACTGCGGCGCAGAATATGGGCAGGCCAAGAGTGCATGAATCGATGAGCTTACAGCAATGGTGTTTTTCCTTTAAGGGCCGTATCGGGCGGCGCGACTTCTGGATCTGGATGGCAGTCTGGGTGGTGCTGATGGCGGTGGCTTTCACGCTGGCCAACTACGATGTGGTAGCGATCCAAACCATCGCCTTTTGCATCGTGGCGCTGTTGTGGCCAACGGCGGCGGTGCTGGTCAAGCGCCTGCACGATCGTAATAAAAAGGGCTGGTGGGCGTTGCTGTTGATCCTGGCGTGGATATTGGCGGCTGGTAACTGGCAGATGTTGGCGCCGGTCTGGCAGTGGGGCGTGGGGCGTTTTATTCCGACGCTGATTGTGGTGATGATGGCGATCGATCTGGGGGCTTTTCTTGGCACCCCAGGGGATAACCGATTCGGGCCAGAGGCCGAACCGGTAAAATTCCGCTGAACTACCAGTAATGCTCGCTGGTGATATGGCCCGGCTTGCGGCGCAGATGTTTGCGCATCTGGTACTTCTCTTTCAGCGTTTGCTGGGTATCTCGCACCATCTGCGGGTTGCCGCACAGCATCACATGGCTGGTTTCGGCATCCAGGGTCAAACCAACCGCCGCTTCCAGCCGCCCATCCTCCAGCAGAGCCGGAACGCGCCCGGTCAATGAGCCAGCTACTTCTTCGCGGCTGACCACGGTTTGAATGCGTAGTTTGCCGTTAAAACGCTGTTGCAGCTGCTGCATCAGCGGCAGGTAGCTGAGATCGCGAGCAAATCGTGCGGCGTGCACCAATACCAGGTTGTTGAAGCGATCCAGATCTTTGCCTTCTTGCAGGATCGACAGATAAGGGCCGATGGCGGTGCCGGTCGCCAGCATCCATAAGGTATCGCAGTCTGGCACTTCTTCGAGCACAAAGAATCCGGCGGCTTCTTTGGTGACCATCACCTCCGCTCCGGGCTGCAACTGATGGAGGCTTGGGCTGAGTTTTCCTTCTGGCACTGTGACCAGATAAAACTCCAGGTTAGGATCGCTGGGGGCATTAACGTAAGAATAGGCACGCTGAACGCGCTCGCCGTCTATTTCTAGTGACAGCTTGGCAAACTGCCCTGCGGTGAAACTGTCGATCGGGGCATTGACGGTGATGCTGAACAAGCCATCGGTCCAATGTTGTACCCCTGTCACTTTGCCGTTAACCCATTCAGCCATACTTTTAACGCTCCCGTGGTCGGATCAAATAAGCACAATGTCGTGAGCCGGAGATGGCATGCGCGGTACGTTCTATCCGGTAGCCTTTACCAAACAGGCGGTGGAACAGTTGCAGTTCGGAGTTGCACAGGTTGCTGCAAGTATGGGCCGCCACGCCGATTGGGCAGTGGTTTTCCACCAGCAACATCCCCTGCGGGCTTTCCAACAGTTCCGCCATGTAGCCGTCACGCTGGCGTAGGTTAACCAGGCGATTGAGCTTGCTGAGATGGTCTTCTTCCTCTGCCAGCTCATCGGCGTACCGGTGATAGAGTTTATCCTCGCGAGCACGGATCAGCTTTTCTATGCCTTCGGCACCGAACAGCTCATGTGCTGACTCCAGCAGGATCGCCGAAAGCCGATCGTGTCCGTCGGCAAACTGGGCATGGCCCTGTTGGGTCAAAGACCAGTAACGCGTCGGGCGGCCTACTTTGGCGCGCGTTTCCTCGTAGCAAACCAGCTCACGTTGTTCAAGGGATTGCAGATGCTGGCGGATCCCCATCGGCGTGATTTCCAGCCGCTCTGCCAGCATTTTGGCAGAATGAGGACCCAAGGTTTTTAACTGCAATAAAATCAGCTCTGGTGTTTTCATAAAACCCAAATCCCTGTGGCGGTATCTTATTTCAAGTTGATGGAAATAATTATCGATTAAGTGTTAAAGCTAATCTGATGCAAGTTTATCATTTTTAACTCTTTCCCGTTATGACAACAGATACGTACAGTTTGATTTACGAGACTGGTAGCGATAGATGCCAGTGTGACGGCGATCTATATTTGTCTGAAACTCGCTAAAAAAATTAGATTTGTTAGCTTATGCGACGCTGAGAAGCTGCTCTGTGGTTCCCCCTGGGTTATTGGGCGGGGTTGAGTGTCGCAACACTGAATAAGCTAATGAAGATAATGAGAAAAATTGAGAACTTCCACCTGCTGGTGATGCTGATCCTGCTGGTTGCCGTCGGTCAGATGGCGCAAACCATTTATGTGCCGATTATCGCCGATATTGCCCGCGATCTCTCGGTGCCCTCCGGCTCAGTGCAGCGCGTCATGGCGGCTTACCTGCTGACCTATGGTTTCTCACAGTTGATCTACGGACCGCTTTCCGATCGCATTGGCCGCCGCCCGGTGATCCTGGCTGGCATGATGATTTTCCTGCTCGGCGCCTTGGGCGCTTTGCTGGCCAACAGTCTATCGATGTTGGTGGCTGCCAGCGCGGTTCAAGGGATGGGCACCGGCGTGGCGGGCGTGATGGCCAGAACCATGCCGCGCGACTTGTATGCGGGCACTTCCCTACGCTACGCCAATAGCCTGCTGAATATGGGCATTCTGGTCAGCCCGCTGTTGGCTCCGGTAATTGGCGGGGGGTTGGCGATGATGTTTGGTTGGCGGGCTTGTTATGGCTTCCTGCTGGTGTTGTGCGCCAGTGTAGCGTTTGCCATGTTCCGTTGGTTGCCGGAAACCCGGCCGCAGCAGACGGAAAAACGCCGTATGTTCTCCAGCTTCCGCCAACTGTTGGCGGATGGCACTTTCAGCTGCTATCTGGTGATGTTGATCGGCGCTCTGGCCGGTATCGCCGTCTTTGAAGCCAGCTGTGGCGTGTTGATGGGGGGAGTGTTGGGCCTGAGCGGGTTGACCGTCAGTATCCTGTTTATCCTGCCGATCCCGGCTGCGTTCTTTGGAGCCTGGTATGCCGGGCGTGATGGCAAAACCTTCCACAGCCTGATGTGGCATTCGGTGATCAGTTGCCTGTTGGCCGGCCTGATGATGTGGATCCCTGGCTGGTTCGGGGTGATGAATATCTGGACGCTGATCGTGCCTGCGGCGTTGTTCTTCTTTGGTGCCGGGATGCTATTCCCCCTGGCGACCACCGGTGCGATGGAGCCATTCCCTTACCTGGCCGGGGCGGCGGGTGCCCTGGTGGGTGGTATGCAGAATATGGGGTCTGGCCTGGCGACCTGGCTGTCAGCCATGCTGCCGCAAACCGGGCAGTTCAGCCTTGGCTTGCTGATGTTTGCCATGGCGTTGCTGATTTTGCTGTGCTGGTGGCCGCTATCGAGCCGTATGCAGCATCAGGGACATACCGCCTGATAGAGACGGGGCGCGCTCTGCGCCCCCTAGGCGTTAAAGCAGGAATTCGTGCAGCGCTGCGTCTTTGCGATCCAGATAGTGGGTCGAACGGATGCGGCGGATAGTGCGCGATTTGCCCCGGATTAACAGGGTTTCGGTGGTGGCCATATTACCTTTGCGGCTGATGCCCTCCAGCAGATCGCCCTTGGTGATGCCCGTCGCGGCAAAGATCACGTTATCGTTGCGCGCCATTTCATCCAGCACCAACACCTTACCGGCTTCGATGCCCATTTCTTTACAGCGGGCCAGCTCCTGCTCGCCGATACGGCGATTATCTTCGTTATCCCCTTTGACCTGATGACGAGCCAGCAGGCGGGCTTGCATATCGCCATCCAGCGCACGGATCACCGCCGCGGAGATCACGCCTTCCGGTGCGCCACCGATGCCGTACATCACATCCACTTCGCTTTCCGGCATACAGGTCAGGATCGACGCGGCGACATCACCGTCGGGAATAGCGAAAACCTTCACCCCGAGCTGCTGCATTTCTGCGATCACTGCATCGTGGCGTGGTTTAGCCAGAGTGATCACAGTCAGCTCAGTCAGTGGCTTACCTAGGCGGGCCGCGATGTTGTTCAGGTTGGTGGCTAGCGGCAAGTTGAGGTCGATCACTCCACGCGCCTGCGGGCCGACGACCAGTTTTTCCATGTACATATCAGGAGCGTGCAGGAAGGTGCCGCGATCGCCTACCGCCAGGACTGCCAGCGCATTGGATTGCCCCATTGCGGTCATGCGCGTGCCTTCGATGGGATCGACGGCGATATCCACCGCATCGCCAATCCCGGTGCCGACGTTTTCACCGATATACAGCATCGGAGCTTCATCAATCTCACCTTCACCGATCACGATCCGGCCATCGATATCCACCCTGTTGAGCATAATGCGCATGGCATTGACGGCGGCACCGTCGGCGGCGTTTTTGTCGCCGCGTCCCAACCATTTATAACCCGCAAGTGCGGCGGCTTCGGTAACGCGGGAAAATTCGATGGCTAATTCACGTTTCATGGCAAACCTGTCAGTGAGTAAAGGGAAGAGAATATCGGCAAAGTTTATCACAGGGGGGAGGCGGCAGGGCGAGGCAAAAAAACGCTGCCCGTAGGCAGCGCTGTTGCAGAGTAAAACGAATCAGTCGTGATCTTCCCAGGCTTGCGCACGAGCCACGGCCTTTTTCCAGCCGCTATAGCGGAAGTTACGCTCGGTAGTTTCGATACCTGGGCGGAATTCACGCTCGATGGTGGCTTTGCTCTTCACCTCATCCAGATCGTTCCAGTAGCCAATCGCCAACCCGGCCAGGAAGGCTGCGCCCAACGCTGTCACTTCACGCACTTCAGGACGCTCGACACGGGTGCCGAGGATATCGGACTGGAACTGCATCAGGAAGTTGTTGGCTACCGCACCACCATCCACACGCAGTGCTTGCAGACGGGTATTGGCATCGGCTTGCATGGCATCCAGCACGTCGCGAGTCTGGTAGGCGATAGACTCCAGCGTGGCGCGGATGATGTGGTTGCTGTTGACGCCACGGGTCAGGCCGAAGATGGCGCCACGGGCATACGGGTCCCAGTAGGGGGCACCCAGGCCGGTAAAGGCGGGAACCACGTAGACGCCATTGCTGTCTTTGACCTTGGTCGCGAAGTATTCGGAGTCGGCGGCATCGCTGATCAGTTTCAGCTCGTCGCGCAGCCACTGGATAGAGGCGCCGCCAATAAATACCGCACCTTCCAGCGCATAGTTCACTTCACCGCGTGGGCCGCAGGCGATGGTAGTCAGCAGGCCGTGGTTGGAACGCACGGCCTCTTTGCCGGTATTCATCAACAGGAAGCAGCCGGTGCCGTAGGTGTTTTTCGCCATACCCGGCTGGACGCAGAGTTGGCCATACAGCGCCGCCTGCTGGTCACCGGCGATCCCGGCGATAGGAATACGCGTCCCGCCTTTACCCCCGATGTTGGTCTGGCCATACACTTCGGAAGAAGGACGGACGTTTGGCAGCATGGCGCGCGGGATATCCAGCGCTTCCAGCATACGATCGTCCCAGTCCAGCTCATGGATGTTGAACATCATGGTACGCGAGGCGTTGGTGTAGTCGGTCACGTGAACCCGCCCTTGGGTCATCTTCCACACCAGCCAGGTGTCGACGGTACCAAACAGCAGTTCACCGCGCTTGGCACGTTCGCGCGCGCCTTCGACGTGGTCGAGGATCCATTTGACCTTGGTACCGGAGAAGTAAGGGTCGACCACCAGGCCGGTATTGTGGCGGATATACTCTTCCAAGCCATCACGCTTGAGTTTTTCACAGATGTCGGCGGTGCGGCGGCACTGCCAGACGATCGCGTTATAAATCGGTTTACCGGTCTCTTTTTCCCAGACGATGGTGGTTTCACGCTGGTTGGTGATGCCGATGCCAGCGATCTGGTCAGAACTTATATCGGCCTTGGCCAGCACTTCGACCAAGGTGGAACTTTGTGAGGACCAGATTTCCATCGGGTCGTGTTCTACCCAGCCGGCCTTCGGATAGATCTGCGTAAATTCACGCTGTGAAACCGCAACAATATTGGCATCGTGATCGAGCACTACGGCACGTGAACTGGTGGTTCCCTGGTCGAGGGCGACAATGTATTTTTTTTCGGTTGTCATAATTTTGAGTCCTACTGTGGTTAACCGTTTAAAGCCGTGCCAATCACGCTTTACGTTGTTCTGATTGAGGGGCAGGTTGCTCTTCTTCGAGGCAAACGTCACAAGGCAGATGGCGACCGATCAGCGCGCGGTAACCAAAGGCACCCAAACCGGCACCGACGATAGGGCCGAAGACTGGCACCAGGAAGTAAGGGATGTCGCGAGCGCCGGTGAAGGCTACCTTGCCCCAGCCTGCCAGATAGGCGAACAGTTTCGGGCCGAAGTCACGTGCCGGGTTCAGTGCAAAGCCGGTTAATGGTCCCATAGAGGCACCGATGACGGCAATCAGAATACCGATCAACAGCGGTGCCAGCGGGCCGCGTGGAATGCCGTTGCCGTCATCGGTCAGAGCCAGGATCAGGCACATCAGGATGGCGGTGATCACGGTTTCTACCAGGAAGGCCTGGCCAACGGAGATATGTGCGTTGGGATACGTCGAGAAAATACCGGCCAATTCGAGGCTTTCATTGCTGCCACGCACCATCTGGTGGGCGGCTTCAAAATCGAAGAACAGACTGTAATACAGCCCGTAGACCAGTGCTGCCGCGCAAAAGGCCCCCGCAATCTGCGCAACGATGTAAGGAAGTACTTTGCGTCCATCAAAGCAGGCGAACAGCCACAGCGCGAGCGTGACGGCCGGGTTCAGGTGAGCACCGGAAATGGCGGCGGTCAGATAGATGGCCATCGCCACCCCCAGGCCCCAAATGATGCTGATTTCCCACTGGCCGAAGCTGGCACCTGCCAGTTTCAGCGCTGCAACACAGCCTACGCCAAAGAAAATCAACAGACCGGTGCCGAGGAATTCAGCGATGCACTGGCCTTTTAAGGTCGGACTGATGGTTTGGCTCATAATATTATTGTCCTGCAGACGACGGTTATAGGTTATCTAGGCTTGGCGCGTTGGCGTTTTGGCCCTGAGCTACAGAGTTTTTCTTCACGTCCTCTTATCGGCTGAGGACGTGATGTAAATTTATCGTTAACGAGCATAAACGAGAAATAGCGAAATCAAAATGTGTGTGCCTCGTCATAAAATTGAGCGAATTCGCGTTGTTCGGTGTTCTTTCTGCACCATAAAACGGTGATCTGACCAGTTATTTTGTCTCTATTTGTTAACAACCCTGCCGTTGGGCAGCGGCGACTTTCAGCTTTGACCGATAGCCACGGTAGGAAAATTGCAACAGAGTGCGCGTTGGGTCGGTATGTTGCTAGACACTGGGGGGCTGGCTACTTACAATCGTTTTTATTGCGGGAAAGGTTTTATCGAGACAGGCGCTGGGCCTGTTGGTTACGCGAGCATATTCGCAGTCGCTGCAGCTAAGGTTGCGGCGCTACTTATGGATGTACGCCTTGCTATCATGAGGGGACTGAAGAATGTCATTTGAAGTATTTGAAAAACTGGAAGCAAAAGTTCAGCAGGCGATCGATACCATCACGCTGTTGCAGATGGAAATTGAAGAGCTGAAAGAGAAAAACAATTCCCTGTCTCAGGAAGTTCAGAGCGCTGCGGGTAACCACGAGTCACTGGTCCGTGAAAACCAGCAGCTGAAAGAAGAGCAGCACGTGTGGCAAGATCGCCTGCGCGCATTGCTGGGTAAAATGGAAGAAGTCTGATCCATTCGCACCAACGAAAAGGGCGCCTCAGGCGCCCTTTGTCATTTTCTGCGGTTACTCGATATCGAGCGGATCTTCAGAAAGGATGATGCCGGTGTTGTCGGCATACAGATGATCGCCAGAGAAGAAGGTAACACCGCCAAAATTCACGCGGATATCACTTTCGCCTATCGCTTCGCTGGTGGCTCCTACCGGGATCGCGGCCATCGCCTGAATGCCGATGTCCAGTTCTTCCAGATCGTCCACCTGGCGCACCGCACCGTAAACCACGATGCCTTCCCATTCGTTCTGAGTCGCCAGACGGGCCAGCTCCGCGTCAATCAGGGCACGGCGTACTGAGCCGCCGCCGTCGATCACTAATACGCGGCCACGGCCGTTTTCTTCGAGCAGTTCAAACAGCAGGCCGTTATCCTCGAAGCATTTCACCGTAGTGATTTGCCCGCCAAATGAAGTACGCCCGCCAAAGTTGGAGAACAGAGGCTCAACTACGTTGACCTCTTCCTGATAGATATCGCAAAGTTCGGAAGTATCGTATTTCATAGGATTTTACGTCTGTTTGCCGCTGGAATAACCAGTATATCCCTTTATTCGCCCCGTTGGCAAAATCATCAGTGCCAGGATGCGTTCTGGTACGCAAGTCTCAACTAACTGAGCACCACGCCAATTGCAAATAGCACGTTGGCGAGCAAAGCGGCCTTGACCATATGTTCCAGCATCGGGCGCATACCGACGGCCGTAGGGTCACGTAAGACACGCATGCCGTGGCGGTACAGCAGCGGGATGGCCAACACAAACAGCCAGCCCCATAGGCTATGCAGGTTAAGCAGGGTAAACAGGGCAAAACAGACCACGGCGGCGATCAGCAGCGTTGCGTGGTAATAGCGCGCATTCTGTGGCCCAAGGCGGACGGCCAGGGTATTTTTGCCGTTAGCGCGGTCACTTTCGATATCGCGCAGATTATTGATGTTCAACACCGCCGCCGCGAGCAGGCCACAGGCGGTGGCTGGCAACATCACGACGCTATCGAAAGTGTGAGTCTGTAGATAGTAAGTGCCTGCCACGCTGAGCCAGCCGAAAAACACCAATACCGAAATATCGCCCAGCCCGAGATAACCGTAAGGTTTGGTGCCCACGGTGTAGGTAATGGCCGCGACAATCGCTAGCCCGCCCAGCACCAGGAAGCCCACCACATCGCTGGGTTTTTCACAGGCGACGGCGATTAGCCAGCAACCGGAAATGGCGATCAGCACCACCGTCAGCATCAAGGCCCGTTTCATCTGGCTTTGGGTGATCATGCCCTTTTGCATGCCGCGCAACGGACCGATACGGTCTTCTTTATCGCTGCCTTTTACCGCATCACCGTAATCGTTGGCCAGGTTGGATAGGATCTGCAGCAGACCTGCGGTCAGCAGAGCCAACAGCGCCACGCCGGGCTTCAGGCTGCCCTGCCAGGCGGCGATCGCGGAACCGACAACGATGGAGGCAAAGGCCAATGGCAGGGTTCGTGGTCGTAAACTTTCCAGCCAGGCTCTGGCCGGGGTGGTGGTGGTTGATGAGCTCATATTTCGCTTCAGTAAGTCAAAAGACGGTGTCCGTTAAAAATAAATGTGGGAGGCAATGCCTCCCACAAAGATAACTGACAGGACAGTGATAGAGCGATTATAGGATAAAACGACTCAGATCTTCATCCGCTACCAGTTCATCCAGATGATTGCGCACGTATTCCGCGTCAATTGTAATGGATTGGCCGCCAATTTCACTCGCATCGTACGAAATATCTTCCATCAGACGCTCCAGCACGGTGTGCAGACGACGTGCGCCGATGTTTTCGGTGCTTTCGTTAACCTGCCAGGCGGCTTCAGCGATGCGGCGGATACCGTCAGCGGTGAAATCGATGGTGACGCCTTCGGTGGCCATCAACGCTTTGTACTGCTCGGTAAGCGACGCACTTGGCTCGGTCAGGATACGTTCAAAATCTTCCGTGGTCAGCGCTTGCAGCTCAACGCGGATTGGCAGACGGCCTTGCAGTTCCGGGATTAGGTCGGAAGGGCTGGCAGTCTGGAACGCACCGGAGGCGATAAACAGAATGTGATCGGTCTTCACCATGCCGTGCTTGGTGGATACCGTACAGCCTTCCACCAGCGGCAGCAAATCGCGTTGGACGCCCTCGCGGGACACGTCCGGGCCGGAGCTCTGGCCGCTGCGCTTACAGATTTTGTCGATCTCATCGATAAACACGATACCGTGCTGCTCAACGGCTTCCACCGCCTGCTCTTTCAGCTCTTCCGGGTTGACCAGCTTGGCCGCTTCTTCTTCGATCAGCAGCTTGAAGGCTTCCTTGATCTTCACTTTACGCGGTTTCTGCTTCTGCCCACCGAGGTTTTGGAACATCGATTGCAGCTGGTTGGTCATCTCTTCCATGCCCGGAGGCGCCATGATTTCCACGCCCATCGGGGCAGAAGCCAGATCGATTTCGATTTCTTTATCGTCCAACTGGCCTTCACGCAGTTTCTTACGGAATGCCTGGCGAGCGGCAGAAGGTTCATTCTGCTCTTCTGCCTGGCCCCAGTTGTTCTTGGCCGGTGGGATCAGCACGTCAAGAATGCGTTCTTCTGCCATCTCTTCCGCACGGGTGCGGTTTTTCTCGATCGATTGCAGACGCACCATTTTCACGGCGGCATCGGTCAGATCGCGGATGATAGAGTCCACTTCCTTACCCACATAGCCCACTTCGGTGAACTTGGTGGCTTCTACCTTGATGAAGGGAGCGTTGGCCAGTTTTGCCAGACGACGGGCGATCTCGGTTTTACCGACGCCGGTTGGGCCGATCATCAGAATATTTTTTGGGGTCACTTCGTGACGCAGCATCTCGTTGAGCTGCATCCGGCGCCAGCGGTTACGCAGGGCAATGGCGACAGCACGTTTGGCTTTGTTTTGGCCGATGATGTAGCTGTCCAGTTCGCTGACGATCTCGCGCGGGGTCATTTCAGACATGGTATTCGATCCTTACGCTTTGGAAGGCAATTCTTCGATGGTGTGACAATGGTTGGTGTAAATACAGATGTCGCCGGCGATGGTCAGGGATTTCTCCACGATTTCGCGGGCGCTCATTTCGGTATTTTCCAACAGCGCACGTGCGGCCGACTGGGCATAAGGGCCACCGGAGCCGATCGCAATCAAATCATTTTCTGGCTGAATTACGTCACCGTTACCGGTGATGATCAGCGAGGACGTCTCATCGGCTACCGCCAGCAGGGCTTCCAGCTTGCGTAGCATGCGGTCGGTACGCCAGTCTTTTGCCAGCTCAACGGCCGCTTTCACCAGATGGCCCTGGTGCATCTCCAGCTTGCGCTCGAACAGTTCGAACAGGGTAAAAGCGTCAGCCGTACCCCCGGCGAAACCGGCAATCACTTTATCGTTATACAGGCGACGGACTTTTTTGACGTTGCCCTTCATTACCGTGTTGCCCAGTGTGGCCTGGCCATCGCCACCGATCACTACCTGGCCGTTGCGGCGTACGCTTACAATTGTTGTCACGAGCAGACCCTCGTTGCGGACGGAAAGAAGTCCCCGCAGCCTCTGCGTTGGCAGAGACTACGAGGCATATTGAGACTATAGATGGGGGGAGATTGACGCTTTTCAACCCCCGACGGAGAGGGGAATGCAACTTGACATGCCCATGCCCTTCAGGCGGGACAGGGTTTTGTCTGCGGCGGCGCGGCTGCTGTATGGGCCAAGCATCACGCGATTCCAGCCACCACCTGCGGTGACTCGGCTTTCAACCCCTTCAAACGCCAACTGTGCCCGAACCGACTCGGCCTGATCGGCTGCGCGGAACGAACCACATTGCACCATCCACTTCTGCTTCGACTCAGGCTTGGTTTCCGGCTTGGCCGCTTCCGTTTTTACTTCTTGTTTCACTTCTGGCTGACGAGTCTGCACTGGCGGAGTCACGGCCTGGGGTTTGGGTTGCTGTACCTGCGGCTTCGGCTGCTGCACTTGTTGTTGGTGCTGCTGTACCGGTTGTTGCTGCACGGGTGCTGCGCCGTTGTTGAACGGGTTGCGAGGCTGAGTGACCTGCTGTTGCTGCGCTGGTGGTGCTATCTGCTGTACCGGCGGTTGTACCTGCTGTTGCCGCCCACCGTTACGCAACTGTGAAGGATCGTTGTAAGGCACTTCAGACAGCTGCGTTGGGCGCTGCTGCATATCGGCCTGCATCTGCTCCAGCAATTGGCGTTGTTCGTCGGTCAACTGAGTTTTGGAATTGACCTCTCCCCCGGCCGTTGGCTCGGTAGGTGTCTTGACGCCGATCTGGCGGTTCTCCAGCTCTTTGATGTAACGCCAACGCTCTTCCGGCTTCGGTGGCAGACCATTGCCCGGGCGTGTGCCATGCGTAGGCAACATCGGCGTTTCATCCGGTTTATTGTGGGTAATGAAATAAAGACCACCGATAAAGACAACCAGAATGGCGACGGCAAGCGCCACCACGGTTTTGGATACCTTTGGAGAACTGCGTTTTTTACGGCTGGGGGTCTTGCGCCGCGCTGCTCCTGAGCGCCCGCGGCCTACATAGTCTCTCTGTGCCACTATAATTCCGCTGTGTCGTGATGAGGTTAAAACCTATCCTCTGGCTATTTTATCGGCCATTTTGCATCAGCTTACTGCCCTGTAGGTGTAGGCAGGCTCCGGGGAGCGGTTCTGGCAAAATGACCACAACAATGATCATTACGCCGGTTTGGCCGGCGCTGGGTCAGCCATGTTACTTAACCCAAAAATATTTGACTAGCGTTTAGGGGCCGCGGTGCTGCCTCTGATGATCAATTCACTGTCCAGTAACCGGGAACCGCTGTTCACGGTTTGCCCATGTAACTGTTCCAGCAGCAGCAACATTGCCTGCTGGCCAATCTGGAAGCGGGGCTGCGCCACGGTGGTCAGCGGCGGATCGCAATACTGCGCCAGCTTGATATCGTCAAAGCCGACAATCGACAGATCCTGCGGTACCCGCAAGCCCAGCTTTTTCGCCTGGGACAATACGCCGATCGCCATGACGTCGCTGTGACAAAAGACCGCCGTTGGCGGTTTCGGCAGTGCCATCAGTGAGGCTAACGCCTGTGCACCAGCTTCGTAGGTGAAATCACCCCGGGTAATATAGCTGCTTTCGACGGTAATGCCATTACGGCGTAGCGCCTGAATGTAGCCTTGCAACCGATAATGGCTCAGCGGCATCTGTTCTGGCCCGGCGATACAGGCGATCTGTTTATGGCCAAGCTGATGCAGATAATGTACGGCTTCAAACGCGGCGGTCAGGTTGTCGATATGCACCGTTGGCAGTTCCAGCTCCGGTGCAAACTCGTTGGCCATCACCATCGGCGGCAGGTTGCGTTGCTCTTCCTTGCTGGCGTCGAAAGGCAGGTTGGAGCCAAGCAGCAGCATGCCATCGATTTGTTTGGTGATGATCAGGTTAACGAAGGTGCGTTCCTGCTGGTTCTGCTGCGCACAGTCGCCGATCAGCACCAGGTAACCCTGCTGCGCTGCCGTTTGCTCGATCCCCTGGATCACGTCGGCAAAAAACGGATCGCAGATGTCCGGGACGATCACCAGGATAGTGCGGGATTCATTGCGTTTGATATTGCGTGTCAGGGCATGAGGGGAGTAACCCACGGCCAGCACGGCCTGTTCCACTTTCTGGCGCGTTGGCGTTGACACCTTTTCCGGATTCATCAGCGCACGCGACACGGTTGCCGTGGAAACGCCGGCCATTTCGGCAACGTCTTTCATGGTCGCCATGGGTAATTCTTGCTTGTGTTCCAACGCCTTTCTCCTTGCGTCAGCACCCGGCTAACGCGGTTACTTCAGTTTGCTCACAAATTCTGGCATGCAGTGGTGGTGGTGTTATTTTTAGCGTCATCCACATTCAAGCATTCCATTGCCTGGCTGAAAAAATGCCTTCACCGCCATTCTAAACAGATTACGGGCCGCTTTTGTTACCTAATTTGCATGAAAAGTGTGACGCAGGAAGGTTTTTTCGTGTTCGCTCGCAAATTGTGGTGTAAACGTTTGCTTTTAACCGTGGAATTAAGATTTTTCTTAATCAGCTATCAATGGGATCAACGTCTAACGTCCATTTGACTTTACGCGCCTGCGGCAGGGTGCCAATCAATGGCAACGTGCTCTTTATCAGGTGCTGTAACAGTTTTCTGGATGGGTGCTGCAACAACAGTTGCCAGCGGAAGCGACCCCCGCGTTTGGGTTGCAGGGCAGGAACCGGGCCCATGACCCACAGAGAGTCATCTTTCAGCGGGCTGGCTTCCAACAGATTGCGTAGCTGCTGTAAGAACAGCGGTGCCTGCTGATTATCGTGATCTTCCGAACGCACGATGATGTGGCTGGTGTAGGGCGGCAGGAAGACGCTGTTACGCTCGGCCAGGGTTTGCTTGGCAAAGGCGTCGTAGCCCTGTTGCAGCAGGATTTGCAGTAGCGGGTGCTCTGGGTGATGGGTTTGCAGCAGCACCTCGCCCTGCTTGCCTGCCCGCCCGGCACGGCCTGAAACCTGAGTATAGAGCTGGGCAAAACGCTCGGCTGAACGGAAATCGGCGGAGAACAGTGCGCCGTCCACGTCGAGCAATGCCACCAGCGTGACATCCGGGAAGTGGTGGCCTTTAGCCAGCATTTGCGTGCCGATCAGGATACGCGGGCCGCCACGGTGAATATCGGCCAGATGCTGTTCCAGTGACCCCTTGCGGCTGGTGGTATCGCGATCGATACGGGTAATCGCGGTTTCCGGGAACAGGGGAGCCAGTTCATTCTCCAACTGCTCGGTACCGACGCCGACGGAAACCAGGTTGGTGGTACCGCACTGCGGGCACTGATGTGGCACTGGGCGTTGGCTGTCGCAGTGGTGGCAGCGTAGCTGGCGTTGATGCTGGTGGAACGTATAGTAATGGTCGCAGCGCTGGCATTCGGCGATCCAGCCACACTCATGGCACAGCAGCGCGGGGGCATAGCCACGACGGTTAAGGAACAGGATCACTTGGTTGCCGTTCTTCAGGTGGTGCTGCATGCTTTTCAGCAGGGGCTGAGAGAGCCCGACCTTCAGCGGCAAGCCTTTCAAATCGATCAGATGCTGATTGGCCGGTTTGGCGTTGCCTGCCCGCTGGGTCAGTTTGAGCTGACGGTATTTGCCTAACTGCACGTTGTGCAGCGTTTCCAGCGCTGGCGTCGCCGAGCCCATCACCAGCGGGATGTTTTCGGCGTGAGCGCGGAACACCGCCAGATCGCGAGCGTGATAGCGCCAGCCTTCCTGCTGTTTATAGGAGCTGTCGTGTTCTTCGTCGATGATGATCACCCCAAGGCGCGAGAAGGGGGTGAACAACGCCGAGCGGGTACCGATCACAATGGCGGCTTCACCGCTGCGCGCGCGCAGCCAAACGGCCAGCCGTTCGCTGTCGTTCAGGCCGGAGTGCAGGACTTCTACCGGCGCGTTGAAGCGTTCGCGAAAGCGAGCGATGGTCTGCGGGGTGAGGCCGATCTCCGGCACCAACACCAGTGCCTGCTTACCTTTCGCCAGGATATTTTCCAGTACGCTGAGATAAACTTCGGTTTTGCCGGATCCGGTAACCCCGGCCAGCAGCCAGGCGGCAAACTGGCCGTCTTCACTGCGGATCGCACCCACGGCGGTGGCCTGTTCGGTGTTGAGCCGCAGCCGTTCACCGAGTACGGCAAAGCCTGGCCGCCAGTCCTGAGTTGCCACCGTTTGCGAACGCAGGTCGATCAAGCCTTTGGCTCGTAGCGCCTGGAGTGCGCTTTCCGTCAGCTCCAGTTCGCTGACCTGATGCCGATACACCGGGCGTTGCAGCAGTGCCGCCAGTGCCTGTTGCTGCTTTGGCGCACGCTTCAGGCTTTCCGGCGGGGTTGCGCGCCCCTGTTCGGTAGCAAACCATTGCCACAGCGGGGCGGCCTCTGCGGGTTTACCCTGACGCAGCAGAATGGGGAGCGCATGGAACAACACTTCACCGATCGGGTAATGGTAGTAATCGCTGGCCCACAGCAGGATGCGCCACAGGCTGGTGGTGAACAGCGAGTCGTTATCCAGCAGGCTATCGATGGGCTTGAGCTTTTCCAGCGGCAGTTCACTGCTCTCGCTACTGCCAGTGATGATGCCTATCGCCCGTTGCTTTCCCCAAGGCACACTGACGCGCGCGCCGATGACCGGCTGCAGGCCGGCGGGCAGCAGATAATCGAAGGTGCGGGCAAGGGGAACCGGTAGAGCAACGTGTACAACAGGCATGTGGCTGTCCAGGTAGAAAAAAGTGTTGGCTAGTTTACACGGTAGGCTGGCAAATGTACGGATCCGATTGCGCGCTACATTTTATTCTGTATAATTTGCCGCCTTTGGTATAATCCCATATCAAAACCTATTATCAACCACGTGTGGTGTCTGGCGGAACAGGGCTGGATAGCGACACGGCCTTAACTGAGGTTCTCCCATGAAAAAAGGTATTCACCCTAAATACGAAGAAGTTACTGCAAACTGCTCTTGCGGTAACGTGATCAAAATCCGCTCTACCGTGGGTCACGATCTGAACCTGGACGTTTGTGGCGAATGCCACCCGTTCTACACTGGCAAGCAGCGTGATGTTGCTACCGGTGGCCGCGTTGACCGCTTCAACAAGCGTTTCAGCGTACCAGGCGTTAAGAAATAAGTTTTCTTATCGTCAGATGAAAAAGGCGCCTTCGGGCGCCTTTTTTCGTTTTTGCCTTCGGTACAGGCAGGATCAATATTCCCAGGTATCAGGGTCGACACCCAATTCTCGCATCAGTACTTTCGCGGCTTCCGGGATTTCATCGCTGCGTTCTTTGCGCAGGTCTTCATCGTTCGGCAGCGGCTGGCCGGTAAAGGCGTGCAGGAATGCTTCACACAGCAGTTCGCTGTTGGTGGCGTGGCGCAGGTTGTTGACCTGGCGACGAGTCCGTTCATCCGTCAGGATTTTCAGCACCTTCAGCGGAATAGATACCGTGATTTTTTTGACTTGCTCGCTCTTTTTACCGTGTTCAGCGTAAGGGCTGACATACTCGCCGTTCCACTCAGCCATGGGACACCTTAAATTTGTCTGAAAAATACAAAATTCTAAAAACCGGCCAATTATGCCCGATCTTCACTGTGCTCACTAAATAAATGTCTACTTTACGCGATAAGGGTCACTGAATCTGATGATTTAATAGGCTATGCCTATGCATTATTGGGCTAACATCTTATCGTCATGACAAACCGCCATAATTTTAGCGGGTATTGTCCCTTTGCTCAATCTATACGCAAAGAAGTTTAGATGTCCAGATGTATTGACGTCTATATCCGCTGCGGTTAATCTTTAGACCTTATTCCCCCACTTTCCGAGAGCCGAGCCACCCTATGACGCGTAAACCAGCCACGATTGCCGTACGTAGCGGTCTGAATGATGACGAACAGTACGGCTGTGTCGTCCCGCCGATCCATCTTTCCAGTACCTATAACTTCACCGATTTCAACCAGCCCCGAGCTCATGATTACTCACGTCGTGGTAACCCGACGCGTGATGTCGTGCAGCGTGCGCTGGCAGAGTTGGAAGGAGGTGCGGGGGCGGTGATGACCGGGAGCGGGATGTCGGCGATCCATCTGGTGACCACGGTATTTCTCAAACCGGGCGATCTGCTGGTGGCCCCTCATGATTGCTACGGTGGCAGCTACCGCCTGTTCGACAGCCTGAGCAAACGCGGAGCGTATCGAGTGCTGTTTGTCGATCAGGGGAATGAAGCCGCATTGCGCGATGCGTTGGCTCAAAAGCCGAAGTTGGTGCTGATCGAAAGCCCAAGCAACCCGTTATTACGCGTGGTGGATATTGCCGCCATCTGTAAAGCGGCCCACGAAGCTGGTGCGCTGACCGTGGTGGACAACACCTTCCTCAGCCCGGCGCTGCAACAGCCGATCGAACTGGGTGCCGACCTGGTCGTCCACTCTTGTACCAAATACCTCAACGGCCACTCCGACGTGGTCGCGGGCGCGGTGATCGCTAAAGATAAAGATCTGGCGGTCGAGCTGGCTTGGTGGGCCAACAATATTGGCGTCACCGGCGCGGCATTCGATAGCTATTTGTTATTGCGGGGGATGCGTACCCTGTCGCCGCGTATCAAGGCTGCACAACATAATGCCGAGGCGATTGTCGGCTATTTACAGCAGCAACCCTTGGTCAAAAAGCTGTATCATCCTTCCTTGCCAGAAAACCCTGGCCATGAGATTGCGTGCCGTCAGCAACGTGGGTTCGGTGCCATGCTCAGCTTTGAACTGGATGGGGATGAAGCGCTGCTGCGCCGCTTCCTGTCTGCTCTGGAGCTGTTTACGCTGGCGGAATCCCTGGGTGGCGTAGAAAGCCTGATCTCACATGCGGCAACCATGACTCACGCCGGTATGGCGCCAGAAGCGCGTGCCGCAGCGGGGATTTCCGAAAGCCTGCTGCGTGTTTCCGTGGGGATTGAAGACAGCGAAGATTTGATTGCCGATCTGGAACAAGCCTTCCAGGCGGCGGCTACGAGGTAAGTCATGAATGCAATTGCGGTAGCAGGGCCGGTTAGCGGACGTCAACTGCACAAATTTGGCGGCAGCAGCCTGGCAGATGTGAAGTGTTATCTGCGGGTGGCCGGGATCATGGCCGAATACAGCCAGCCGGGTGACATGATGGTGGTGTCGGCGGCGGGTAGCACCACCAACCAACTGATCAGCTGGCTGAAGCTCAGCCAGAGCGATCGTCTTTCCGCGCATCAGGTGCAGCAAACGCTGCGCCGTTATCACAGTGAGCTGATCGGCGGGTTGTTGCCTGTAGAAACGGCGGAACCGCTGATTGCCGAATTTATCCACGATCTTGAACGCCTGGCGATCCTGCTGGACGGCAAGGTTGATGATGCGGTGTATGCCGAAGTGGTGGGGCATGGTGAGATCTGGTCAGCCCGCCTGATGGCTGCGGTGCTGAACAAGCAGGACATGCAGGCGGCATGGCTGGACGCGCGTGATTTCCTGCGTGCCGAACGCGCGGCGCAACCGCAGGTTGACGAAGGCCGTTCCTATCCGTTATTGCAGCAACTGCTGGCACAACATCCGGGCAAACGTCTGGTAGTGACCGGCTTTATTTCGCGTAATGACAGCGGTGAAACCGTGCTGTTGGGGCGCAACGGCAGTGACTATTCCGCCACGCAGGTTGGCGCATTGGCCGGTGTGGAGCGAGTCACCATCTGGAGCGACGTGGCCGGGGTTTACAGCGCCGATCCGCGCAAAGTGAAAGATGCCTGTCTATTGCCGCTGTTGCGTCTGGATGAGGCTAGCGAACTGGCCCGTCTGGCGGCTCCGGTGCTGCATACTCGTACCTTGCAGCCGGTGTCTGGCAGCGATATCGATCTGCAACTGCGTTGCAGCTATCAGCCTGAGCAGGGGTCGACCCGTATCGAGCGCGTGCTGGCTTCCGGCACCGGTGCCAAAATTGTCACCAGCCACGATGATGTCTGCCTGATCGAACTCAGCGTTGCGCCGCAGCATGACTTCAAGCTGGCGCAGAAAGAGTTGGATCTGGTGCTCAAACGTGCACAGATCAAACCCTTGGCCGTAGGGGTTCATCCTGACCGTAACCTGCTCCAGCTGTGCTACACCTCGGAAGTGGTGGGTAGCGTGCTGCGCATTTTGCAGGAGGCCGGATTACCGGGTGAACTGCAACTGCGTGAAGGGTTGGCGCTGGTAGCGTTGGTGGGCGCGGGCGTGTGCAAGAATCCACTGCATAGCCATCGTTTCTATCAGCAGTTGAAGGACCAGCCGGTGGAGTTCATCTGGCAGGCAGAAGATGGCATCAGCCTGGTGGCAGTGCTGCGTCAGGGGCCGACCGGTCTGCTGATCCAGGGCCTGCACCAAACGTTGTTCCGCGCGGAAAAGCGTATTGGCCTGGTGCTGTTTGGCAAAGGCAATATTGGTTCGCGCTGGCTGGAACTGTTTGCTCGCGAACAGAAGAATATCTCTGCGCGCAGCGGCTTTGAGTTTAGCCTGGCAGGGGTGGTGGATAGCCGTCGCAGCCTGCTCAATTATGAAGGGTTGGACGCCAGCCGCGCGCTGGCGTTCTTTGAGGATGAAGCCCAGGAACTGGACGAAGAGTCGCTGTTCCTGTGGATGCGGGCGCACCCGTTCGACGATCTGGTGGTGCTCGACGTCACCGCCAGCGGGGAGTTGGCGGAGCAATATCTGGACTTTGCCAGCTATGGCTTCCATGTGATCAGCGCCAACAAGCTGGCGGGGGCCTCGTGCAGCGCCAATTACCGCCAGATCCGCGATGCGTTTGCCAAAACGGGCCGCCACTGGCTGTATAACGCCACCGTGGGGGCCGGGCTACCGGTGAACCATACCGTGCGCGATCTGCGCGACAGCGGGGACAGCATCCTGGCGATCAGCGGCATCTTCTCCGGCACGCTTTCCTGGCTGTTCCTGCAGTTTGACGGCACGGTGCCGTTCACCGAGCTGGTGGATCAAGCCTGGCAGCAGGGGCTGACGGAGCCGGATCCGCGTGTTGACCTGTCTGGACAAGACGTGATGCGTAAGCTGGTGATCCTGGCGCGTGAGGCGGGTTATGACATTGAACCTAACCAGGTGAGGGTGGAGTCGCTGGTGCCTGCAGGCGCGGAGCAAGGCTCCATCGATCAGTTCTTCGAGAACGGCGATGCGCTGAATCAGCAAATGCTACAGCGTTTCGAAGCGGCCAACGAAATGGGCCTGGTGTTGCGCCACGTGGCGCGTTTCGATGCCAATGGCAAAGCGCGCGTTGGCGTTGAGGCCGTGCGGCCAGAACATCCGCTGGCTTCGCTGCTGCCTTGTGACAACGTGTTTGCCATCGAGAGCCGCTGGTATCGCGACAACCCGCTGGTCATCCGTGGGCCAGGGGCCGGTCGCGACGTGACTGCTGGAGCCATCCAGTCCGACCTTAATCGCTTGGCACAACTGCTTTAAATCTTCGCTTTAACCTCGGGGGTGGCGCTACGCTGCCCCCGTTCAATCCTTCAACATGAAATTCTCTCATCTTGCGTGAGGATTAATCATCGTATCTCCCTCACTTTCCTGTTGACTCTTCAGGCAACATCCGGCATTTTCTATCTAGACGTCTAAACGTATAGACGCTTATTATAACGAAGCAAAACAGTGATCGATAAGAGGCGGACAGGGTATGAGTTTTTATCACGCAAACCAGCGGGAAGCGCTGAATCAGAGTCTGGCAGAGTTAAACGGCCAGATTAACGTGTCGTTCGAGTTCTTCCCGCCGCGCACCAGCGAGATGGAAGATACCTTGTGGCAGTCGATCGATCGCCTGAGCAGCCTCAAACCCAAGTTTGTCTCTGTGACCTACGGTGCCAACTCGGGTGAGCGCGACCGTACCCACAGCATCATCAAGGGGATCAAAGAGCGTACTGGTCTGGAAGCTGCCCCTCACCTGACCTGTATTGATGCCAGCCCGGCGCAGCTGCGTGAGATCGCTACCGATTACTGGAACAGCGGTATCCGCCATATTGTCGCGCTGCGCGGTGATTTACCGCCAGGCGGTGGCAAGCCGGAAATGTATGCGGCCGATCTGGTCACGCTGCTCAAAGACGTCGGCGACTTTGATATTTCTGTCGCGGCCTATCCGGAAGTGCATCCGGAAGCGAAAAGCGCCCAGTCAGACCTGATCAACCTGAAACGTAAAATCGATGCCGGTGCCAACCGTGCCATCACCCAGTTCTTCTTCGACGTAGAAAGCTATCTGCGTTTTCGTGATCGTTGTGTGACCGCTGGCATCGACGTAGAAATCGTGCCGGGCATTCTGCCCGTATCCAACTTCAAACAGCTCCAGCGCTTTGCCACCATGACCAACGTGCGGGTGCCAAGCTGGATGACCAGCATGTTTGCCGGGCTGGATGACGATGCGGAAACCCGCAAGATGGTCGGTGCCAATATCGCCATGGATATGGTGAAGATCCTGAGCCGCGAAGGGGTCAAAGATTTCCACTTCTATACGCTCAACCGTGCGGAAATGAGCTACGCCATCTGCCATACCCTGGGCGTGCGTCCTGGTGCAGTGGTTGGCTGATAGATAGCGGTTGCCGTTGCGGCAACCGCGCCATCATCAAGGAACGGCCGGTTGCGTGAGCATCTCCAGGAACCACTGCCGGAATCCTTCGACATCGATTTCCAGACAAACCTCGGCATTGGCTGGCCGTTTCAGACGGTTGGCCAGATCGACGCAGGTCGTTCCTCTGGTCAGTTCACCTTGCGTTTCTACCGCCACATGGCAGGCTTGAGTGGTAAACAGCTCGGGTTTTGCCAGATAGGCCAGAGCGCATAGGTCATGCATTTTCAGCCCACGGCTCATACTCCCACCCCGATAGTGTTGGAACAGGCTATGCAGCATGGCCCCGGTGCGGTTCAGCGTGGGTAAGCTGGCAATCATCTCGGCGGTGAGCGTAGCCCGGTTGGTGACGTCCAGCCCGCACATGACAATCGGGATACCGCTGGTAAACACCATGCTGGCGGCCTCGGGATCCACGTAGATATTAAACTCCGCGTTTGGCGTATGGTTGCCACGGCTGGCGGAGCCTCCCATCATGACGATCCGCGCGATAGATGGCTTACATTCCGGGTAGAGCGTGAGCAACAGGGCAATGTTGGTTAACGGGCCAATCGGCACCAAGACTAGCGGCTCCTTGCTGGCCAGAAGCAGGTCGCGCATCACTTCAACGGCATGACCGTCAACGATCTGCCGTGTCGATTCTTCAAACTCGTACCCATCCAGGCCGGAGTTGCCGTGAATATGGCTGGCATCCTCCAGTTTACGCACCAGCGGAGCCGCTGCCCCGCGAGCTACGGGGGTGGACGCACCCAGGAAATGCAGCAGGCGCAGCGCATTGTTGGTGGTTTTATCCACGCTGACGTTGCCTGCCACCGTACTCACCAGGCGCAGGTCGATTTTTGGATGAAACAGCGCGGCAACCAGCGCGACGGCGTCATCAATACCGGGATCGGTATCCAGGATCATGGCAATAGGTGCAGAGCTAGAGGACATAATATCTCCCATACAGGATGGATCAGGCGTTAGCGCTGAAGGTCAAAATAGCTGGCGATAGTGCTCATTGGCATCTCCTCAGAACGAATAGCGGATCAGCGTGAAAATCAGGGTGGCGATAAACCCGATCAGCAACGGCACCGAGGTTCTTTTGACCACCTCAATCGGGCTGACTTTGACTACTGATGCCACGATGATCACCACTGCAGAGACTGGCGACATCGCACGGATAAGGTTTGAGGTCAGCTGCATCGGCAGGGCAATCATCACCGGATCGACGTGAGCCTGGGTGGCTATCGAGGGAATAAGCTCGATAAAGGAGTAGAACACCGCATTACCGCTACCGCTGATCAGCGTGATCAGCGCGGTCAGGCCGGAGAAGATAAACATCAGGCCGATCCCGGCGTTATTGACCTCTTTAACCAGCGAGGCTACGGTGCCGATGGCCCCGATGGCGGTCAACCCGGCTACCAGGGTGCTGGCAGCCACGATCAACACCACCACCTGTGAGAAGCCTTGCCCCATACCGGTAAAGAACAGCGACGAGTTTTTCATTTGCTCGCGCAGGTCGCCCTTGCGGATCAGTTCCACAATAAAGGCCAGGGCAAACGAGAACAGGGTAATTTCCACCAGGCCGATTTTGATCTGGCGGAAGAACAGGCCAAATATCACGATCAGGAGTAACGGGATTAGTGGGAACAGGGCATAGTAAGCCGGAGGAAGCTGGCTGTTGGTGGCCAATTTACTCTCATCGACGTCGGTAAACGCGGCTGCACCCTGGCGCTTATCCATGTACTTTTGCCAGAAATAGTGCGCGATGCCGATAATGGCCAGCACCGGCAGTGAGATAACGGCATGGTGCAGGGTGACGTAGTCCACCACGTGCTCGAAACCCAGGATTTTGGCTGCGACCACATTATCACCACCCAGCGGAGTGGGCACGATGGTGGCGGTAGTGGCAATAACCCCGGCGGCGCTGAGCGAGGACATGTTTGCCACCCGCAGAATGGGGTAGAGCGTGGCCATTAAAATCACGGCGAGGGAGGCGGCGCTGGGAATAATCAACGACAACAGTGACCCTATCCAGAATACGATCGGCACCAGAATATAGGGGGAGCGGATCTTCGCGATGGGTTTTGACATGATTTTAACCGCGACATCGTTTGCGCCAATGTGCGACATATAAGCGGAAAAGCCGAACAGCACCATGATGATGATGCCCGCCCGGCTAAACTGCTTGATGAAATCCAGCTCGATTTGTTTTAACGGATCCAACCAGACGGTTCCCGTCCCCGTTCCAGCGCTCAAAATCGGCAAGCCCAAGGTGGCTGCCGCCAACATGAGTACGATCCCTGCGCTAAACAACACCAGCTTGGTGTCGTAGTTCTTGGCAATGGCGTAACCGGCCACGACGAGTACTGCCAAGCTGATTAATAGTGCTACATCCATTTACTTTCCCTGCCATCATCAATCTTCATGATAAATATCTTTCTGTGAAGATATTTTCAAGAAGGTAAGGTCTTTGTCTATCACCAGTAACAATTAGTACCGGTAATCCTGACGGAATTCTTTGCATAATCAACACAAAAGGTGTGGCCAAACGGAGCATGGACTCAGAATAATAGTATTGATAACCCGCAGCGAGTGACCGCTGGGACAAAATCCGCAGATTAGGGACGGGGGGATAACCGGGGGAAAATAAGCACCGACGCCGATCGCATCGGTGCTTGCAGTAAATGATGAAGCAATATTAGCCGGTGTTGCGCATCCCGGCCGCCACGCCAGCAATAGTGACCATCAGTGCCTGCTCAACGCGGGCATCCGGGTGCTCCTGCTGACGTGAACGGTGCAGCAGCTCGGCCTGCAACACGTTTAGCGGGTCGGTGTAGACGTTGCGCAACGCGATAGATTCGGCGATCCACGGCAGGTCTTCCATCAGATGATCGTCGTTGGCGATGGTCAGCACCACCTTGATATCGCTGGCCAACTGTTCCCGCAGCTGTTTGCCCAGCGGCCATAGGGCCTTGTCTACCAGGCGTTGATCGTAGTATTCCGCCAGCCACAGGTCGGCTTTGGCATAGACCATTTCCAGCATTGCGATACGGGTAGAGAAGAACGGCCAGTTGTGGCACATGGCTTCCAACTGATCCTGCTTACCGGCCTTCACCGCTTCTTGCAGGCCAGCACCGGCACCCAGCCAGGCTGGCAGCATCAGGCGGTTCTGCGTCCAGGCGAAAATCCACGGAATGGCGCGCAGGCTTTCAACACCGCCGTTCGGGCGGCGTTTGGCCGGGCGTGAACCCAATGGCAGTTTCCCCAGTTCCTGCTCTGGCGTAGCGGCGCGGAAGTAAGGTACAAATTCAGGGTTTTCACGCACGTAACCGCGATACATGTTGCACGAGGTTTCGGACAGTTCATCCATCAGCGTGCGCCATTCTGGCTTAGGCTCCGGCGGTGGCAGCAGGTTGGCTTCCAACACCGCACCGGCGTACAGCGCCAGGCTGCTGATGGTGACTTCTGGCAGGCCGAATTTAAAGCGGATCATCTCGCCCTGTTCGGTCACGCGCAGGCCACCTTTCAGGCTACCTGGTGGTTGGGACAGCAGAGCGGCGTGCGCAGGTGCGCCACCACGGCCAATTGAGCCACCACGGCCATGGAACAGCGTCAGCGCTACTCCGGCCTTCTCACAGGTTTTGATCAGTGCGTCCTGTGCACGGTATTGCGCCCAGGAGGCCGCCATCACGCCAGCATCTTTTGCCGAGTCGGAATAGCCGATCATGACCATCTGTTTGCCCTGAATAAAGCCGCGGTACCAGTCGATGTTCAGCAACTGGGTCATCACGTCTTCGGCGTTGTTCAGATCGTCGAGGGTTTCGAACAGTGGGGCCACAGGTAGCGCGAATGGGCAACCAGTCTCCTTCAACAACAGGTGCACGGCCAAGACGTCGGACGGGGTACGAGCCATGGAAATGACGTAGGCGGCGATCGAACCTTGTGGCGCTTCGGCGACCACCTTGCAGGTTTCCAGCACTTCCTGAGTGTCTGCACTCGGCTCCCACTTCAGTGGCACCAGCGGACGCTTGGAGTTCAGCTCACGGATCAGGAATGCCTGTTTGTCGGCTTCTGACCAGCTCTCATAATCCCCCAGGCCCAGATAGCGGGTCAGTTCGGCAATGGCTTCGGTATGGCGGGTGCTTTCCTGGCGCACGTCGATACGCACCAGCGGCACGCCAAAGCAGCGTACGCGGCGCAGCGTGTCCAGTAGTTGGCCATTGGCGATAATGCTCATGCCACAGGCCACCAAAGATTGGTAGCAGGCGTACAGCGGTTCCCACAACTGCTCGTTATTTTCCAGCAGGTCGTGCGGACGCAGCACGCGCTCACCCTTCAGGCGGCCTTCAAGGTAGGCCTGGGAGCTCATCAGCTGGCTGCGCAGTTGCTTCATCAATTCGCGATAAGGTTCTTGTACTTCGTCACCGCCGGCAAGTTCGCGCAGCTCAGGAGTACATTCGGTCATCGATAGCTCGGAGACCAGCACCTGAATATCACGGGTGAACAGATCGCAGGCCTTCCAGCGGCTCAGCAACAGCACGTGACGGGTAATTTCGGCGGTTACGTTCGGGTTGCCGTCGCGGTCGCCGCCCATCCAGGAGGTGAAGCGGATAGGCACGGCTTCTACCGGTAGGCGGTAATCGATGGAGTTTTCCAACTGTTCGTTGAACTCGCGCAGGAAGGCCGGTACACCTTCCCACAGGCTGTTTTCCACCACGGCAAAGCCCCATTTGGCTTCATCGACCGGGGATGGGCGATTCTTGCGGATCTCGTCGGTATGCCAGGATTGCGCGACCAACTGGCGCAGACGGCGCATGATTTTATTGCGTTCGTAGTCGGCCAGGTCGTTATGGTCCAGCTGGCTCAGGCAGGTGTTCACCTCAACCAGCTTGTGGATCAGGGTGCGGCGGGTGATTTCCGTTGGGTGAGCGGTCAGGACCAGCTCGATGGAAAGATCGTCCACCGCCTTTTGCAGCTGTTTGTTATCCAGCTTGTTGTCTTTCAGCTTGGTAAACAACTGCGCCAAGGCTTCCGGGTTGCTAGCCGCTTCGCCGTGTGGCGAGATGCTGTGGTATTGCTCGGCAACGTTGGTCAGATTAAGGAATTGGCTGAAGGCGCGGGCAACGGGCAGCAGCTCATCGTTGGACAGGTTCTGCAGCGTGGAGAGCAGCTCCTGACGATGCGCCTCGTTACCGGCACGTGAAGATTTGGAAAGCTTACGGATAGTTTCAACGCGATCGAGAATATGCTCGCCCAGCGCTTCTTTAATGGTATCGCCTAGCAGTTTGCCGAGCATACTGACATTACTTCGCATTGCCGAATATTGTTCGTTCATATAATCCCTGACCCAGTTCTTTGCATACTTATCATCCTCCGATCGTGGTGTTTTTCGCCACTACCTGAACACGATGAGTACGTGATTTTTCATCTTGTAAGTAAATTTCACGTGCCGTCGCAGCCTGCCGGTTTTATCTGGTCACGTGCCTGTCCAATCATCAATTGACACTATTTTTAGCAAAAAAACATCAAATTCGGCGTATTTTCTGAAATTTAATTACGCGCGGCCGGTTATCAGTCTGGCTTATCGGCTTAAATTACTACGTCTTAAGAGGTAGGGAATGGTAACCCATTCCCCTGTTGTTATTAAGGTTTATTGCCGGCAGAAATGGTCGACCAACTGACCCAGCAGCTTACGCGTTGGCTCAATAAATGCGGTATCCAGATACTCATCCGGCTGATGCGCCTGATTGATCGAACCTGGGCCGAGCACCAGCGTTGGGCACACTTCCTGGACGAACGGCGCTTCGGTGCAGTAGTTGACCACTTCGGTGCGTGAACCCAGCAGTTTTTCAATCACTGCCACCATGTGATGGTCGGTTGGGCATTCGTAACCAGGGATCGGCGGATGTAGCTCATCGATCGTCAAGCGGCCCGGCCAACGTTGGCTTACCGGTGCCAACGCTTCGTGCAGGAGTTCGTTGATGTTATCCAGCGTCATCCCCGGCAGCGGGCGGATATCCATATGCAGTTCACAGCAGGCACAGATACGGTTAGCCGCATCGCCGCCGCTGATATGGCCAAAGTTCATGGTTGGGTAAGGCACCGCAAACGCCGGGTTGTTGTAGCGCTCTTGTAGGGTTTTGCGCAATTCCATCAGATGCCCAATCGACTCATGCATCAGATCGATAGCATTGACACCGCGCGCCGGATCGCTCGAATGGCCCGACTGACCAACGATGCGGATCGCACTGGAGATATGGCCTTTATGCGCGCGCACCGGTTGCAGCGAGGTTGGCTCGCCGATGATGGCAAAGTCCGGGCGGATTTTGCTGGAGGCAGCAAAGTAGCGTGCGCCAGCCATCGTCGTTTCTTCATCGGCGGTAGCCAGAATGTACAACGGCTTGGTCAGCTTACTGGCATCGATATCGCGTACCGCATCCAGAATAAAGGCGAAGAAGCCCTTCATGTCGGCGGTCCCCAGCCCGTACAGCTTGTTGTCGTGCTCGGTCAGGGTAAAGGGATCTCGTGTCCAGCGCCCCTGATCGTAAGGCACCGTGTCCGTATGGCCCGCCAGCAGCAGGCCGCCGCTGCCTTCACCGAGGCTGGCCAGCAGGTTGAATTTGTTGCGGGTGTCCGGCACGGGCTGCACGTCGACGCGGAAGCCCAAATCGTTGAACCAGCCGGCTAGCAAGTTGATTAATGCTTCATTACTCTGATCGAGGGCGCCATCGGTGGCGCTGATCGATGGAGTGGCGATCAACGCCCGGTACAGCTCAATAAATGGAGGTAATTTCATCTTCACTGTTGACAGCCTTTGGTTAGGATAGTATCAATATTCATGCATTTATTTTGAATAAAAATACAGTAAGCTAGAGCGTAAGGGAACCTGCAACCCGGATGTTGATAAAAACATCACGCTCAACCACGTGGGTGAACCGCGCAACAACGCGACCAAGCCCTGCTACCAGGGTCGCCGTGACTCTTAGATTGCTAGCCAAGAAGGTGAAAGGCCACATGTTGAATACGCTGATTGTTGGTGCCAGCGGTTATGCCGGAGCAGAGCTCACGGCTTACCTGAATCGCCACCCACACATGAACATAACCGCTTTAGCGGTTTCAGCGCAAAGTGCAGATGCAGGAAAATTGCTTTCCGAGCTGCACCCTCAATTAAAAGGCATCGTCGATCTGCCATTACAGCCGCTGGTTGACGTTGCCGCAGCGGCCAAAGGCATCGACGTTGTTTTCCTCGCGACTGCCCATGAGGTGAGCCACGACATCGCGCCAGCATTCCTGGCCGCGGGTTGCGTGGTGTTCGATCTCTCCGGCGCATTCCGCGTGCAGGATGCTGATTTTTATCAACAGTATTATGGTTTTACACACCAGCATGCCGACTGGCTGGCGCAGGCAGTTTACGGCCTGGCGGAGTGGCAGAGTGAAAAACTCAAGCAGGCGCAGTTGATTGCCGTGCCGGGCTGCTACCCAACGGCGGCGCAGCTGGCGCTCAAACCGCTGCTCGACAAGCAATTACTGAACCTGGATCAATGGCCGGTCATCAACGCCGTTAGCGGCGTGAGTGGTGCAGGGCGTAAAGCCAGCGTCACGACCAGTTTCTGTGAAGTCAGCCTGCAACCTTATGGCCTGTTCAATCATCGTCATCAGCCAGAAATTTCTGCCCATCTTGGGGTGCCGGTTATCTTTACGCCACACTTGGGAAACTTCCCTCGGGGTATTCTGGAAACCATCACCTGCCGCCTGAACAAGGGCGTCACCGCGCAGGACGTGGCAGCGGCTTACCATGCGGCGTATGACGACAAACCGTTGGTGCGGTTGTATGACCAAGGGGTGCCGGCACTGAAATCCGTGGTGGGCCTGCCGTTCTGCGATATCGGCTTTGCCGTGCAGGGCGAGCATCTGATCGCCGTAGCCGCAGAAGACAACCTGTTGAAAGGTGCGGCCGCTCAGGCGGTGCAGTGTCTGAATATCCGTTTCGGCTTCCCTGAAACCCAATCCTTACTTTAAATCAGCGTGAGTAAACAGCAATGAATCCATTGATTATCAAACTAGGTGGCGTGCTACTGGACAGTGAGGAAGCGCTGGAGCGTTTGTTTACCGCGCTGGATGTCTATCGCCAGGAACATCAGCGCCCGCTGGTGATCGTTCACGGCGGCGGCTGCGTGGTGGATGAATTGATGAAACAGCTCTCCCTGCCGGTAGTGAAGAAGAACGGCCTGCGCGTTACTCCAGCCGATCAGATCGACATCATCACCGGCGCACTGGCAGGAACGGCCAATAAAACCCTGCTGGCCTGGGCGGTGAAGCACAAAATTAATGCGGTTGGCCTGAGCCTGGCGGACGGTGGCAGCGTTGCGGTAACTCAGTTGGACCCAGTGTTGGGCCACGTGGGCCACGCAGTACCAGGAACGCCTGCGCTGCTCAATACCTTGTTGGGCGCTGGCTACCTGCCAGTGGTCAGCTCCATCGGCATCACTGCCGAAGGCCAACTGATGAACGTAAACGCCGATCAGGCTGCGACGGCCCTGGCCGCCACGCTGGGGGCGGATTTAATCTTGCTGTCGGATGTCAGCGGTATTCTCGACGGCAAAGGGCAGCGCATCGCGGAAATGACCGCACAAAAAGCCGAGCAACTGATTGCTCAAGGCATCATTACCGATGGTATGGTGGTGAAGGTCAATGCGGCGCTGGATGCTGCACGTACCCTTGGCCGCCCGGTAGATATCGCCAGCTGGCGTAATGCCGAAAAGCTCCCTGCTCTGTTTAATGGTGTGTCGATTGGCACCCGGATCCTCGCTTAAATTTAGAATTAAAAAGGAATAACACAATGCAAAACAAAGGCATCAAGAAAATCGTTCTGGCGTACTCCGGCGGTCTGGATACTTCGGCCATCATTCCGTGGCTGAAAGAGAACTACGGTGGCTGTGAAGTGGTAGCCTTCGTGGCAGACATCGGCCAGGAGCGCGGCGATCTGGAAGGCGTTGAGCAGAAAGCTCTGCAATCCGGTGCCTCTGAGTGTCATGTTGTCGATCTGCGTGAAGAGTTTATCCGTGACTATGTTTATCCGGTGCTGCAGACCGGTGCACTGTACGAAGGCAGCTACCTGCTGGGTACCTCAATGGCACGTCCGATCATTGCCAAGGCTCAGGTTGAGCTGGCGCTGAAAGTGGGTGCCGATGCGCTGTGCCACGGGGCCACCGGTAAAGGCAACGATCAGGTGCGTTTCGAAACCACCTATACCGCATTGGCTCCGCACCTGAAGGTGGTCGCGCCTTGGCGTGAGTGGAACCTGCGTTCCCGTGAGGCCCTGCTGGATTACCTGAAAGCGCGTAATATCCCAACCACCGCTTCGCTGGAGAAGATCTACAGCCGTGACGAAAACGCCTGGCACATCTCTACCGAAGGCGGCGTGCTGGAAAGCCCGTGGAATGCACCAAACAAAGATTGCTGGGTCTGGACTGTCGATCCGTTGGAAGCCCCGGACAAGCCAGAACAAGTGACCGTCACCGTAGAGAAAGGCTGCGTGGTTGCCGTTAACGGTGAAGCCATGAGCCCGTACAAGTGCCTGGAAGCCCTGAACGTGCTGGGTGCCAAACATGGCGTGGGCCGTATCGATATCGTGGAAAACCGTCTGGTAGGCATCAAATCCCGTGGTTGCTATGAAACCCCAGGAGGCACCATTATGGTTGCTGCGCTGCGTGGGGTCGAGCAGTTGGTACTGGATCGTGATAGCTTTAAATGGCGTGAGCAGTTGGGCCTGGAAATGTCCTATGTGGTCTACGATGGTCGCTGGTTTGCTCCGCTGCGTCGTTCCATTCAGGCTTCCGCACAAGCGCTGGCGGAAGAAGTTAACGGCGAAGTGGTATTGCAACTGTATAAAGGCCAGGTGACGGCAATCCAGAAGAAATCGGCCAACAGCCTGTACTCAGAAGAATTTGCGACCTTTGGCGAAGACGAAGTTTACGATCACAGCCATGCGGGTGGTTTTATCCGTCTGTTCTCGCTCTCTTCCCGTATCCGCGCGTTGAACGAGAAGAAAAAGTAACGTCGTTGGTTTAGCGTCAATTTGAGGGGCGCAGCATGCTGCGCCCTTTCGCATACTTATTCAGGAGCAAGATTATGGCACTTTGGGGCGGACGGTTTAGTCAGGCAGCGGATCAGCGGTTCAAACAGTTAAATGATTCCCTGCGCTTCGACTATCGCCTGGCGGAACAGGATATTGTGGGCTCCGTCGCCTGGTCAAAAGCGCTGGTGACCGTCAACGTACTGACGTCAGCAGAGCAACAGCAGCTTGAGCAGGCACTGAACGTGCTGCTGGAAGAAGTGCAGGCCGATCCTCTGGCGATCGTTAACAGCGACGCAGAAGATATTCACAGCTGGGTCGAGCAGAAGCTGATCGAGAAAGTCGGCGATCTGGGCAAAAAGCTGCATACCGGCCGTAGCCGTAACGATCAGGTGGCCACCGATCTGAAACTGTGGTGCAAACATCAGGTTAGTGAACTGCATCAGGCATTGGTACAGCTGCAACAGGCGCTGGTAGAAACCGCCGAAGCCAATCAGGATGCGGTGATGCCGGGTTACACCCACCTCCAGCGTGCCCAGCCGGTAACTTTTGCCCACTGGTGCCTCGCTTACGTTGAGATGCTGGCGCGTGATGAAAGCCGCCTGCAGGATACGTTGAAACGTCTGGACGTTAGCCCGCTGGGTAGCGGTGCCTTGGCCGGAACTGCTTATCCGATCGACCGTGAACAACTGGCTGGCTGGTTGGGTTTTGCCTCTGCCACGCGCAACAGCCTGGACAGCGTCTCCGATCGTGATCACGTGCTGGAGCTGCTGTCCAATGCTGCCATCAGCATGGTGCACCTGTCGCGCTTTGCCGAAGATCTGATCTTCTTCAACAGCGGCGAAGCGGCGTTTGTCGAGCTTTCGGATCGCGTGACCTCAGGTTCATCCCTGATGCCACAGAAGAAAAACCCGGACGCGTTAGAGCTGATCCGTGGCAAGTCTGGCCGTGTGCAAGGGGCCTTGACCGGCATGATGATGACGTTGAAAGGCCTGCCGTTGGCTTACAACAAAGACATGCAGGAAGACAAAGAAGGGCTGTTCGACGCGCTCGACACGTGGATGGATTGCCTGCAGATGGCGGCATTGGTGCTGGACGGCATTCAGGTGAAGCGCCCGCGTTGCCAAGAAGCGGCACAGCAAGGCTATGCCAACGCCACCGAACTGGCAGACTATCTGGTTGCCAAAGGTGTGCCGTTCCGCGAAGCGCACCACATTGTGGGTGAAGCAGTAGTGGAAGCGATCCGCCAGGGCAAGCCGTTGGAAGACCTGCCGCTGAGCGATTTGCAGAAGTTCAACAGCGTGATTGGAGACGACGTTTATCCGATCCTGTCGTTGCAATCTTGCCTGGATAAGCGCGCGGCCAAGGGCGGCGTTTCTCCACAACAGGTTGCCTATGCGATCGCCGAGGCCAAAAAACGCCTGTTCTAAGCTACGCTTGAGGGCAGCGCAATGCTGCCCTTATCCTGCCAATCGGGCGCACAAATAACGGTTCAGGCTAACGCCTTCATCCATAGCATTTATCGCCAGACGGCGATGCTGTTCCGGGGCCATCCGCAGCACCAGTTTCCCACTGAAGCTTTTCTCTGCCAGTGCCTCTGGCGGCGTTTCGCCCTGGGCGAGCATATCGGCAATCACATCGCTCACCAGCTTTTCAATACCGTCCAACGCAGCGGTACGGGTAGGTGCCAGCCATGACAGAGAGGGAAACTCCGTACAGAGGCCGACATACTCGCTATCCTCCGCTGACCAGGTTATGCGGTAAGTGTAATGCTCATGTTTTTCCATTTTCTTCCTCCAGTTTAGCCAGCGCGCTGATCACCTGCTTGACTTGATATCCCTTTGCCATGCCGCTATTGCAGATCGTCAATGGTTTCTCTGAGTCCTTTCATTTAGCGCCCTATATTAGTATCAATATTGATATCATTTCAAGATAAAGGAGCATAAAAATGACGCTAAAACCAAAACTCGGCAAGCAAGGGGATTCAAGGCTGGAATGACATACGTAAAAAACCGGGCATGGAGGCCCGGTTGTGCTGACTGACGCAATCGCGAAAGGCTTATTCGCCAGGGCAACGCTGGCAGCGTTCTGCCTCAGACTCACCCAGCTTCAGCTTGGCTTGCAGATCGCGTAGCGCGGTACGCAACCCTTCTTCGATCACCGGATGGTAGAACGGCATATCCAGCATTTGGTCGATGGTCATTTGCTGCTGATGTGCCCAGGCCAGCAGATGGGCGATATGCTCCACGTCCGGCCCCATCATTTCAGCACCCAGGAAGCGGCCAGTCCCTTGCTCACCATAGACGTGCAAGATGCCTTTATTGCGTAGCATTACCCGGGAACGGCCCTGGTTTTCGAACGATACGGCACCCACTTCAAAGCAGCCACAGGCACTGAATTTCTGGTTCAGTTCACGGAAGGTTGAGCCGATCATGGCGATTTGCGGGTCTGAGAACACCACGGAAATCGCGCTACGGCGCAAGCCTGGTGTTACTTCTGGGAAGCTGCCCGCATTGTGCCCGGCAATACGAGCCTGATCGCTGGCTTCGTGCAGCAATGGCAACTGGTTACTGGCATCCCCGGCGATGAAAATATGCGGCACGCTGGTTTGCATGGTTAAGCGATCGGCCTGTGGCACGCCTTTGGCATCCAGCACCAGGGTGGTATTTTCCAATCCCAGCTTGTCGACGTTCGGGCGGCGGCCGGTGGCGGCCAGCACGTAATCCACCATCATTTCCTGCGTTTGGCCGTGCAGATCCTGGTAGCGGATAAACACTTTGTCGCCTTCGCGTTGCATGATGTCTACTTTGACATCCGGGTCGAGATAGAACTCTTCACCCAGCGTTTTAGCGGCATATTCCCGCACTACGCTGTCGGTCAGCGGGCCAACCGCGCCGCCAACGCCGAACACTTTAGTGGCAACGCCAAGGCGATGCAGCGCCTGGCCCAGTTCCAAACCGATCACCCCTGGGCCAAATACCGCGACGGACTGCGGCAAATCATCCCAGTTAAATACATCGTCATTGACGATCAGGCGATCGCCCAGATCGTTCCACGGCGCAGGCCAGCTAGGGCGGGAGCCGGTGGCAATTACGATACGCTGCGCGACGATGCGCGTATGCTCGTCAACCTGCAAAGTGTTGTCGTCAATGAAGCGGGCATAGCCCTGAATTTTGTCTGCGGCCGGGATGCTATCGACCCCTTCCAGTACAAAACCGACGAAGCGATCGCGCTCGCGTTTGACGCGATCCATCACTTCACGGCCATTGATGGTGGTTTTTCCCGCAGGATGGATACCAAACCCTGGAGCCCGTTCGATCTGGTGCACCGCTTCTGCCGCAGCAATCAGCAATTTGGAAGGCATACAGCCAACGCGGGCACAGGTCGTGCCAAAAGGTCCGCCCTCAATCATCACCACGCTCGGGGTAGAAAGTTTTGCTGCGCGGTAAGCGCCTAGTCCGGCAGTGCCGCCGCCAATAACGGCGACGTCGACATTCAACAGTTTCATATCCGCTCCTGAAGGGAATAAAAAAAGGGCGGGTTAGCACCCGCCAAAAGTCACATTACTGCTATACCGTTGGTTTTTTCAGGCGACAGATTGTTGAACCGTGCCTAAGGCCCATCGGGTTTATTTTTATCATTCAGGCTGACAGGAAGTTTTCCAGATCGTCGCTACCACCGATGTGGCGACCACCGATAAACACCTGTGGCACGGTAGCGCGGCCGCTGACAGCGCGCAGGCTGACCGTGGTCGCGTCTTGGCCCAACACGATTTCTTCATATTGGATCCCGCGCTCTTGCAGCATTTGTTTGGCTTTGGCGCAGAACGGGCAACCCGGTTTGGTGAACAGGGAAACCGATTCCTGCACTTGGAATTCCGGTGCCAGGTATTTCAGCATGGTGTCAGCGTCAGAAACTTCAAACGGGTCGCCCGGCTTGTTTGGTTCGACGAACATTTTTTCTACCACACCGTTACGCACCAGCATGGAGTAGCGCCATGAACGCGGGCCAAAGCCCAGATCGGCTTTCTCAACCAGCATGTTCATGCCCTTGGTGAATTCACCGTTGCCGTCCGGCACGAAGGTAATATTTTCGGCGTGTTGATCGGCTTTCCAGGCGTTCATCACAAAGGTGTCGTTCACCGAGACGCACAGGATGCTGTCAACGCCGTGTTGCTTGAACACGCTAGACAGTTCGTTATAGCGCGGCAAATGGCTTGATGAGCAGGTTGGGGTGAACGCGCCCGGCAAGGAGAACACAATCACGGTCTTGTCTTTAAACAGGTCATCCGTGGTGACATCGATCCATTGGTCGCCCTGGCGAGTATGGAAGGTAACCTGAGGGACTTTTTTGCCTTCTTGACTGGTAAACATGAATTAACCCCTTAATTAGAAAAATGAATTTTTTATGTTGGCGCCGTTGCGCTTCGTTGGGGGACATTATTCACTGCGGGGCTTGATAGTTCTAATCACTCGTTGCTATCTTATCTATCGCCATGAGCTATCATGGCCAGGAGGGAAACAACAATGAATATTCGTGATTTAGAGTATCTGGTCGCCTTGGCCGAGCACCGCCACTTCCGGCGTGCTGCCGACTCATGCCATGTCAGTCAACCAACATTGAGTGGACAGATCCGCAAGCTGGAAGACGAGTTGGGCGTGATGCTGCTCGAGCGGACCAGCCGTAAGGTGCTTTTCACGCAGGCAGGCTTACTGCTGGTGGAGCAGGCGCGCACCGTGCTACGCGAAGTCAAAGTCTTGAAGGAAATGGCCAGCCAGCAGGGGGAGGCGATGTCCGGGCCGTTGCATATCGGCCTGATCCCTACCGTGGGGCCTTATCTGCTGCCGCAGATTATCCCGACGCTGCATAAATCCTTTCCCAAGCTGGAAATGTACCTGCACGAAGCACAAACCCATCAACTGTTGGCACAGCTGGACAGCGGCAAGTTGGACTGCGCTATTCTTGCCTTGGTGAAAGAAACCGAAGCCTTTATCGAAGTGCCTTTGTTCGATGAGCCGATGCAATTGGCAGTCTATTCCGACCATCCGTGGGCGCAGCGCGAACGCGTGGCGATGGCCGATTTGGCGGGTGAAAAACTGCTGATGCTGGAAGATGGCCACTGCTTACGCGATCAGGCGCTGGGCTTTTGCTTCCAGGCCGGTGCGGATGAGGATACCCACTTCCGCGCGACCAGTCTGGAAACGCTGCGTAATATGGTTGCCGCAGGCAGTGGGATAACGCTGTTGCCCGCCTTGGCAGTACCGCGTGAACGCGAGCGTGACGGCGTCTGCTATCTGGAGTGCTACAAACCGGAACCGAAGCGCACCATTGCTCTGGTGTATCGCCCCGGCTCCCCGCTGCGTAGCCGCTATGAGCAGTTGGCCGAGGCTATTCGCGAACACATGCAGAACTACCTGAAAGCGAACTTAAAACAGGCGGTTTAAGCCGTTTAGCGCTGCCACGCGGTAGGCTTCGGCCATGGTCGGATAGTTGAAGGTGGTATTGACGAAATACTCGATGGTATTACCTTCACCTTTCTGTTCCATGATCGCCTGACCGATGTGAATGATCTCTGCCGCACGCTCACCAAAGCAGTGGATCCCCAGGATCTGCAAGGTATCGCGGTGGAACAGGATCTTCAGGCTACCCACGTTCATGCCGGCAATCTGTGCCCGGGCCAGGTGTTTGAACTGGGCGCGGCCCACTTCGTAGGGCACTTTCATTGCCGTCAGTTCCTGCTCGGTTTTACCGACGGAGCTGATTTCTGGAATGGTATAAATGCCCGTTGGAATGTCTTCGATCAGATGCCCGCTGGCTTCCCCAGAAGAGATGGCCTGAGCGGCGATGCGTCCCTGGTCATAAGCGGCAGACGCCAGGCTCGGATAGCCGATCACGTCACCCACGGCATAAATGTGGGATACGGCGGTCTGATACATGCTGTTGACCTTCAGCAGGCCACGGCTGTCTGATTCCAGACCCACGTTCTCCAGGCCCAGCGCATCGGTGTTACCGGTACGGCCATTGGCGTACAGCAGGCAATCGGCCTTCACTTTCTTGCCGGATTTCAGATGCACAATCACGCCATCGTCGGTGCCTTCGATCTTCTCGAACTCTTCATTGTGGCGGATCACCACGCCGTTATTCCAGAAGTGATAAGACAGAGAATCTGACATCTCCTGATCGAGGAACGCCAGCAACCGATCGCGGGTGTTGATCAAGTCCACTTTGACGTTCAAGCCACGGAAGATAGAAGCATATTCGCAGCCAATCACCCCGGCGCCGTAGATAATCACGTGGCGTGGCTCGTGGTTCAGCTCCAGGATGGAGTCGCTGTCATAAATGCGCGAGTGGTTAAAATCAACGCCGTTCGGATGATAAGGGCGTGAACCACAGGCGATCACGATATGGTCGGCGCGGATGGTATCCTGTGTGCCATCCATATAGCTTACGCTGACGGTGTTGGCGTCGATAAACTTGGCGTTACCGGCGAACAGCTTGCACTGGTTACGCTCGTAGAACCCTTGGCGCATGCGTGTTTGCTGGTTAATCACGCTGTCGGCGTGGCGTAAAATGTCAGGGAAGGTGGCGCTAAGGGTGCGGGAGTTGTTGTAAAGCGGGTTCTGGTTGAATTCGATAATGCGGCTGACGGCGTGGCGGAGGGCTTTTGAGGGGATGGTTCCCCAGTGAGTACAGCCGCCGCCCACGTTATTGTACCGTTCGATCACGGCCACGCGGGCACCTTGTTTCACCAGACCCATGGCTGCGCCTTCACCACCAGGGCCGGAGCCGATGATAATGGCATCAAATTGATAGTGTTGTTGCATGTAGGAGAGACCTGTTCTTATACAAATTTACAACGGTATCTTAACATCATAGCGCTGCGTGCCCAATTACCATTAGCCTTTTTGTGGCAAAGCACAATCGGTGTGGCCTAGAACTGTGACAAAGCGCGTTTGTATAAATGCTGTTGCAATAAATTTGCTATATTGCCAGTTCTGCGGCGTTAGACTGAAGAAGGGAAGTCATCCGGATATGCAAATGGGCGTCAGAGCACAACAAAAAGAACGCACTCGTCGTTCCCTCATTGAGGCGGCTTTCAGCCAACTGAGTGCCGAGCGCAGTTTTGCCAGCCTGAGCCTGCGTGAAGTCTCACGAGAGGCGGGCATCGCGCCCACGTCTTTCTATCGCCATTTTCGCGATGTGGATGAGCTTGGGCTCACCATGGTTGACGAAAGCGGCCTGATGCTGCGCCAATTGATGCGCCAGGCACGCCAGCGTATTGCCAAAGGCGGCAGCGTGATCCGCACGTCGGTATCGACCTTTATGGAGTTTATCGGCAATAATCCCAACGCCTTTCGGCTGTTGCTGCGTGAACGTTCCGGCACCTCGGCTGCATTTCGTGCGGCGGTAGCACGGGAAATCCAACATTTTATCGCCGAACTGGCAGATTACCTTGAGCTGGAAAACCATATGCCGCGCAGTTTTACCGAGGCGCAGGCGGAAGCTATGGTGACGATTGTCTTCAGTGCCGGTGCGGAAGCGCTGGATATTGATATTGAACAACGGCGGCAGCTTGAAGAAAGGTTAGTGTTGCAACTGCGGATGATCTCCAAAGGAGCCTATTACTGGTATCGCCGCGAACAAGAAAAAGCATCTGTATCCCACGTATAACAAGGTGAAAGTCATGGAAAAACTAAGCCGTGAGAATGGTACTTTACTGCTGGCGTTGATTGCCGGCCTGTCCGTAAACGGTTCCTTTGCCGCGCTGTTCAGCTCGGTGGTGTCGTTTTCAGCCTTCCCGTTGATTGCTTTGGTGTTGGCGGTATATTGCCTGCATCAGCGTTACCTGAACCAGCCAATGCCGGATGGCATGCCAAAATTGGCGGCCGGCTGTTTCCTGTTGGGCATCCTGGGATATAGTGCGATCGTGCGTGCGGAATATCCGCAGATCGGCTCGAACTTCCTGCCCTCGATTGTCTGCGTGGTGCTGGTGTTCTGGATTGGTTTCCAATTGAGGAAACGCAATACCGCCACTGTTCAGCATTAAAAATGGTTTCATCGAGGAAAGGCACTCCGTGGAGTGCCTTTTTTGTTTTTACAGTGGTGCGGATATTCCGCAGCCCGCTCGCGATGTAGGGCGCAGCGCCCGTCTAGATCAGCGGCGTTCGAGTAATACGCCACATTCCATATGATGGGTGTATGGGAACTGATCGAATAGAGCCAGGCGAGTGATGTTGTGCGTGGCCTGCAGCGTATCCAGATTGGCGCATAGGGTCTCCGGGTTACAGGAGATGTAAAGGATGCGTGGATAGGTCTGCACCATCTTCACCGTTTCCTCATCCAGCCCGCTGCGCGGCGGATCCACGAAAATCGTCTCACAGTTATAGCTGCTCAGATCGATCCCTTTTAACCGGTTGAACTCGCGAGCGCCGTTCATTGCCTGGGTGAAATCTTCCGCCGCCATACGGATAATCTGCACGTTGTCGATATTATTGGCTGCGATGTTGTACTGCGCCGCCGCCACCGAAGGCTTGGCAATTTCAGTGGCTAACACCCGCTCGAAGTTGCGGGCCAGGGCCAGCGAGAAGTTGCCGTTACCGCAATACAGCTCCAGCAGATCCCCTTTTGAACCTTGGGTCACATCCAGCGCCCATTCCAGCATTTGCACGTTCATGGCTGCGTTGGGCTGGGTGAAGCTGTTTTCAACCTGGCGATAAATCATTTCGCGGCCAGCGACCGGCAGCACTTCGTCGACGTAATCCTGATCCAGCATGATTTTCATCTTCGAGGCGCGGCCAATCAGCTGCACATCGAAGCCGTCTGCGCGTAACGCGTCACGCAGTGCAGTGGCATCTTGCTGCCATTGTTCGTCCAGCTTGCGGTGATACAGCAGTGAGGCAATGATTTTACCGCTCTGTGTAGAAAGATAATCGATCTGGAACAGCTTGTGGCGCAGCACCGGATTGGGCTTGAGGGCTGCCATCAGGGCGCTCATCAGGCGGTTAATCAGCTCACTGGCCGCCGGGAAGCTATCGACACGGATACGCTGCTTGTTCTGCTGATCGAACATGATGTGGTACATATCGTCCTCATCATGCCAGATGCGGAATTCCGCACGCATCCGGTAGTGGCTGACTGGCGAGCGAAACACTTCCGGCTCGGGCGCCGTGAACGGTGACATCATGGTCTTCAGGCGGGCTGTTTTCTCCGCCAGTTGGTCGTCATAGCGTTCAATGGGCAAATTCTCGGGCGTCATGGTTTCTCTCGTCAGGCAAATTGGATCAGCGGGGGATTGTAGGGAATCAGCCCGTGAAGTCCAGTTTTGTTGTGGTGCTATTTTGCAACACTGTTGGCAATCTAGACATCCATTTTCATTGATTGTAGCATTGCCGTCCGGTCTCAAGCAGCGAGTGAAAAGGGAATCCAGTGCAAATCTGGAGCTGACGCGCAGCGGTATGGGGAAGTCACGGCGATAGCGTTAAATAACGCAGACACTGTCCACTGCAGGATGGGAAGTCATCGCCCGGTGCGGGTTGCCACAGGCAACCGGCAAATCCCAAGCCCGAAAACCTACCGGTGTACGTCGCAATATCCATAGCCGTCGCGAACTACCGGCCGTGGCCCTGCGGCATCCCCAATGAAGTTTGGATGCTTTTTATAATGACAATGATAAAAAATACACTGCTGGCGGTGGTCTCCTCCGTGACGGCATTTTCTGGATGGGCGCAAGATAACACCACGGCTAAAAGTAGCGATGATCTGGTGGTTACCGCCAATCGCTTCCCTCAACCGGTCTCTTCCGTATTGGCGCCTGCCGATGTGGTGACCCGCGAAGATATCGACCGTTGGCAGGCCAAAAGCCTCAATGATGTGATGCGTCGTTTGCCCGGTGTCGATATTTCACAGTACGGCGGTATGGGGCAGGGGTCATCTCTCTCGGTACGCGGCACGGAAGCTCGTCATGTATTGGTACTGATCGACGGCGTGCCAATGGCCCGTTTGGGGATCAGCAACGGCGTCGATTTTAACCAGGTTCCGTTGGCGCTGGTTCAGCGTGTGGAGTTTATCCGTGGGCCGCGTTCCGCCATTTACGGTTCTGGTGCTATCGGTGGGGTCATCAACATCATTACCCAGACGGATAAAGAGGGCGGTAAAGTCCAGGCGGGTATCGGTTCTAAAGGATACCAGCAGTACGATGGTGCCTTGCGCCAGCGTTTTGATAATACCGTTGCTACCGTTGCGGGCAGTTACCAGATGACCAATGGCTTCAATGTGCAGCCAGGCTCACCTTATTCGGTCGACAGCGATCGTGACGGTTTCCGTAATAAAAGCTTCTGGGGTGGGTTGGAGCAGCAGTTCAATCAGAATTTCTCAGGCTTCGTGCGGGGTTATGGTTATACCAATAACTCGGACTACGATGTCGGCAGTGTACCTTACAGCCCGAAGTACAGTAATGATGAAGACCGCCTGTATAGCCACACCTATGATATGGGGCTGCGTTTCCTGTCTGGAGCTTTCTCTTCTCAACTGACGGGCAGCTATCAGAAACAGAAGGATTACAACTACAGCAGCCAGAACGGCCGTTATGGCATCAGTACCACACTTGATGATATGGATCAGCGTAACCTGCAATGGGGCAACACCTATGCTTTCGAGCACGGCAGCGTCACTGCCGGGGCCGATTTCCAGCAACAGCGCCTGACCTCTTCCGACAATTCCTTTGCCGATACCTATAAAAGAGACAACACGGGACTGTACCTGAGCGGTCAACAGCAGTTTGGCAGCGTGACGCTGGAAGCCTCTGGGCGTGAAGACAAGGCAGGTGACTTTGGTTGGCACGGCACTTGGCAGACCGCGGCGGGTTGGGAGTTTGTTGATGGCTATCGAGCCACCTTGTCTTACGGTACGGGTTTCCTGACGCCATCGCTGGGCCAGCAATATGGCTCAAAACGCTTTGGCATTGATTCCAACAGCAACCTCAAGCCGGAAGAGTCCAAACAGTGGGAAATGGGGTTGGAAGGTTTGACCGGGCCGTTGGATTGGCGTCTGTCTGCTTACCATTACAAAATTCAGAACCTGATCAACTATGATTCTGACCCGGTGACCTATCAGGGCCAGTATTACAATGTGGATAGGGCAACGATTAAAGGCGTTGAATGGACGGGTAGCTTTGATACCTGGATGTTCACCCACAGGTTGACGCTGCAATATATCGATCCGCGTAATGACCAGACCGATGAGGTGTTGGCGCGCCGTTCGAAACGTCAGGCCAAATATCAGTTGGATTGGACGATGTTCAACCTGGACATGGATATCTCGTATCAATACTACGGCAAGCGCTACGACAATATCTCTTCTACTTATAACCCTGAGCAGCGCGTATTGCCGAGTTACAGCACGGTCGACGTGAGCGCCTCATATCCAATAACCTCTCAGCTGACAGTTCGTGGTAGAATTGCCAACCTGTTTGATAAAGATTATGAGACGGCTTATGGCTACGCTACCCCAGGAAGAGAGTACTACCTCACTGGCAGCTATACCTTCTAACGCCACTGCGGCTCCTCGCCCGACGGCGCTGGTTTTTGATTCCGGCGTCGGCGGGTTGTCAGTGTTTCAGGAGGTTCGGCAACTGCTGCCGGATCTCCACTATATCTATGCCTTCGATAACGTAGCATTCCCCTACGGCGAGAAATCCGAAGAGTTTATCGTTGAGCGCGTGCTGGAAATTGTCAGTGCGGTTCAGCAGCGCCATCCTCTGGCGATCGTCATCATCGCCTGTAATACCGCCAGTACCGTTTCCTTACCCGCACTGCGTGAACGTTTTGCTTTCCCGGTAGTGGGGGTGGTGCCTGCGATCAAGCCTGCTGCCAAACTGACCGCCAACGGTATCGTCGGTTTGCTGGCCACGCGCGGTACGGTTCAGCGTTCTTATACTCATGAACTGATCGAGCGTTTTGCGACAGATTGCAAAATTGAGCTGTTAGGCTCTTCTGAGCTGGTAGAACTGGCAGAAGCCAAACTGCATGGTGAACCTGTACCGCTGGCAACGCTGAAGAAAATCTTGCAGCCGTGGCTGAACATGCGCGAGCCTCCGGACACGGTAGTGTTGGGCTGTACTCACTTCCCTCTATTATCTGAAGAGTTGATGCAAGTCCTGCCTGAAGGAACGCGGTTGGTGGATTCCGGTGCGGCAATTGCCCGCAGAGCCGCATGGCTTATCTCTAATCAGGAAAATCTGGTCTCAACTCAGGAAGAAAATCTGGCGTATTGCATGGCACTGAATGAAGACACCGATGCTTTATTGCCCGTTTTGCAGGGTTATGGCTTTAAATCGTTGAAAAAACTGCCGCTTTAATGGAGTTTTGCTTAAACATTCGACGGTCAGCAAAAAAAGTGAATTTAGGGGTTGCGGCGTTCTGAGAACTCCCTATAATGCGCCTCCACTGACCGGGAACAACGACGAAGCAGTCGCCCAGCCAGGAAGAAGCAACCCGGTGAAAACACCGCGTCTCGTAAGAGAAAAAGGTTGACTCTTCAGCGGGAAAGCGTAATATGCACCTCCCGCGTTACCGAGAAACATTCCGGTAACGAACGCTCTTTAACAATTTATCAGACAATCTGTGTGGGCACTCACAAGACGATATCCAGCTACTTCGGTAGCAAAAAAATATCAAGTCTTGAAGAGTGACCAAGCAGTAATTCATGCGAATGAATTATTAC